>DATLWN010000083.1:0-2327 GCA_035576305.1 Mariprofundaceae bacterium | reverse complement strand
CCATCAGCATCTGTGTCGTAAATTGCTCATAGTGAACATCCGTTACCACGAGATCGGCACAGGAGCTCAGGAACAGCGCGGCCGATACGATAGAAATCGCAAGCTTAGGTTTGGACTTGTGCATCCCTTTATGCATGAGGCCTCCCTTTCATCCACCTCTGTCTAGTCTTAACAACAGATTCAGTTGAGCAGATGGCATGCTTTTGTGTATCCCATGTTTATGGGGGCGGCTGAGAGCAGGGTGAGGCAATCCGCATGCAGATGGCACGCCGGGCTTGCCATCGCGGAATCGGCCCGGAAGCATGCCGGGCATGAGTATCTCCTACTCGCTGATCGTGGCCATGAGCGAGAACCGCGTCATCGGCCGCGAGGGCTCGCTGCCCTGGCACCTGCCGGCGGACCTGAAGCACTTCAAGGAAACGACGATGGGGCACCCCATCGTCATGGGTCGCAAGAACCATGAGGACATCGGCCGGCCGCTGCCGGGCCGCCAGAACATCGTGCTGACCCGCCAGAACGGCTACACCGCCGACGGCTGCACCGTGATCCACGAGCCGGATCAGCTCGAGGACGTGGTACCGCCGAACTCCGAGGTGATGATCATCGGCGGCGCCGAGGTCTACGCGCTGTTCTTCCCCAAGGTCACGCGCATGTACCTGACGCTGGTGCACGCCGAGATCGAGGGCGACGCCTTCTTCCCGGCCTTCGGCGTGGGCAAGTGGAAGGAGACCTCGCGCCAGTTCCACGCCGCCGACGAGGCCAATGCCTACGACTACACCTTCGTAACCATGGAGCGCGCCCAAAAGTGACCGCGGGCCTGACGAACCGGCACTGGGCCATGCTGGGCGTCTTCGCGGCGGCGCTGGCCTGGTCGGCCTGGCACCCGAAGGACGAGTTCACCTGGGTCCTGGAGGTGCTGCCGGCGCTGATCGGCATCAGCATCATCGCCGCCACCTACACCCGCTTCAGGCTCTCCGACCTCGCGTATCTGGCCATCCTCTTGCACAGCATGGTGCTGATGGTCGGCGGGCATTACACCTATGCCGAGGTGCCGCTGTTCAACTGGCTGCGCGACGACCACATCGGCCTGGTACGCAACGATTACGACCGCCTCGGCCATTTCGCCCAGGGCTTCTTCCCGGCCATCATCGCGCGCGAGATACTGCTGCGCCGCTCCCCATTGAAGCCCGGCAAGTGGCTGTTCTTCATCGTCACCTGCATCTGCCTGGCCATCAGCGCCTGCTACGAGCTCATCGAGTGGCGGGTGGCGGTGTCCACCGGCGACGAGTCGGTGGCCTTCCTGGCCACCCAGGGCGATCCGTGGGACACGCAGTGGGACATGGCCACGGCCCTGGTCGGCGCCCTGATCAGCCTGATCCTGATGAGCCGCATCCACGACCGCTCGATGGCCAAGCTGCGACCGAGTTAAGTCCATGCTGCGGTGAACGGGACCTAGGCGGGGCGCTTGAGGCGCACCACCTCGCTGAGCATCGCATACTCGCTGGCGCCCAGGCGCGCGATCGGATCGAGGCTCTCCGCATCGACCCTGATGCGCCCGTCCACCGAGACATCGATGATGGTATCGTCCAGATAGATGTGCGTGATGCGGCCGATGATCAGCGACTGTTTGCCCGGCCCGATCTCCCGGATTTCAAAGCGCTTGCAGGCATAGGCCACGCGCGCCGCGGCGAGCCGCGGCAGCCTGGAGCCGGGGAATGGCACCGTGGCCAGCCCCAGCTTTTCGACCTCCGACACGCCGGCCGGCAGCGTGGCGGAGCTGGCGTTCATCGCCTCCAGCATCTCGCGGTGCGCGATGTGGATGACGAAATCATCCCTTTCCTCGATGTTGACGCGCGTGTCCTTCAGCGAGCCGTCCGGCTTGTGGCCGACCGAGATCAGCACCAGCGGCGGCTCGGCGCACACGGCCGTGAAATAGGAGAACGGCGCCAGATTCAGGCTGCCGCCCGCATGCTCGGACAGCACCCAGGCGATCGGGCGCGGGATCAGGGTCTGGATCATCTGGAAGTAGGTCTGGGCCGGCGATAGCGCATCGAGATCGAGGATCATCGTCAACTCCTGCTCCGTCGTGAATCGTGGCGCAAATCATGCCCGAATCGCGGAGGACTGCGACCCCTTTTCGCGCATGGACGTAAGCCCCTCCGCTGCTAGGCTTGCCGCCATGCAGATCCTCCGCTCCTGGGATGCCGCCGCGGCCGCCACCGACCTGCATGGCGGCGCCGTCACCGTCGGCAACTTCGACGGCGTGCACATGGGCCACCGCCAGGTGCTGGCCGAGCTGCGCGGGCATGCCGATGCCGTCGGTGGCC
>DATLWN010000082.1:0-4086 GCA_035576305.1 Mariprofundaceae bacterium | reverse complement strand
TCCTGCGCAGCGGCGGGCGTCTCCAAGCGGCGGGATTCACGCTGCTGGAGATGCTGGTGGCCATGGCGCTGTTCGCCATGCTCGTGGCCATCTGCTATGCCGCTCTGGGGCCGGCCGCGGACGGATTCCGCGATCTGGCCAAGAGCCGGGACGAGCTGGGGCGGACGGAGATGATCGGGCGGCGATTGCGGATGGATGCCGCCTACGCGATGGCCTCGCAGGACAAGCGACTGTCGCCCTTTTCCATGCAGGCGGACCGGCGGGGGGCGGTGGATTTCGACCAGCTGACGCTGATCACGCACGCGATCGGTCTGCCGGCGCTGGTGCGGGTGCACTATTTCATCGATGAGACGAACGGCACGCTGGTGCGCGAATCCTCCCTGCCATGGGCCAGGGACGGTGTGAGGCCCATGCGCTGGGATCTGGGGCCGGTGAAATCCTTCCGCGTGGAGGCGATGGATGCGGCGGGTGGCTGGCTTCAGAGCTGGTCGGGCGAGCGGCTGCCCAGGGCCGTCCGGATCACGCTGCGCGATGCGCACTCACAGCGGCAATGGGTATTGCCCATCGATGCGCAGGATATGGCGTCGTTGCAGAAGCGGTTCGCCGTGCCCGGAGCTGTGCAGTGAATGCGCGTGGACGCGAGCGCGGCGTGGCGCTGATCCTGGTGCTGGGGCTGCTGGCCCTGATCTCGGCCTGGGCCGTGCGCGCAGCCAGCGAGGACCAGGTCAGCCTGCGGCGGATCCGGAACATGCAGGACTCCGACATGGCCATGATGGAGGCGGAATCCGGCTGGGCGCTCGCCCGCCTGGAGCTGAAGAGGGACAGGATGGCCGGCACCGTCGACGGCCTCGACGAGGATTGGGCCCGGCCGCATGCGCCGTATCCCGTGGATGACGGGCAGGTCTCCGTATCCATCGCGGATGTGAACCGCTACTACAACCTGAACGATCTGGTGCGCAACGGCATCACACAGCCGCAGGAGCTGCGGATCGTACGCCGGCTGTTCGCCGCGGTGGACGTGCCGCAGGGCCTGGCCGATGCGCTGGCCGACTGGATGGATGCGGACGGGCGGCCCACGGGCTACGGGGGTGTCGAGGACAGCGGCTATCTCGACAAGCCCTACAGGATCAAGAACGCACCCCTCGATTCCTTCGCGGAGCTACTGCTGATCAAGGGCTTCGATGCGGATGTCCTGCACAAGCTCGCCAGGGTGGCGACGGTGCTGCCGGTTGTCGGCGGACCCACGAGGATCAATATCAACACCGCATCGAAGGAGGTGCTGATGGCGGTGTGCGAAGGCATGAGCGCATCCGATGCCGAGTCGCTGATCCAGGAAAGGCAGTCTTCACCCTATACCGCCGACCAGTTGAAGGCCCTGGCGCAGATGCCGTTCGCGCGCGACTGGGCCAGTCCGCAGGTGCTGAAACGGCTGACGGTGCGGAGCGACGCGTTCATCGTGCGCACCGTGGGCAGATACCACGGCCTGCAATGGGGGGAGAAATACGTCGCATACCGCGATGCGCTCGGGGACATGCATATCGTGTCGAGGCAGAGGCTGGGATGGACCGCCCAGGGATAGACGGGGTGCTGCGCCGGCATGCGAGCTGGGACGGGCATGTGCTGGCCTTTGCGGGCGGGCCTGCGGCCGGCGACGGCGCCACGCCGTACCTGTTGCTGGCCGATGTGCAGGTCGAGGGTGGTGTGCCGGTCCTGGATGGTGAGAAGCACGACATCCCGGTCTCGGTGCTGCTGTGGCCGGTCGAGCAACTGCTCGTCAGGCATTTCTCGCTGCCGTTGGCGAACCCGAGATTGCTTGATGCGGATATCCTGACCCAGGAATTATGCGAGCAGGCCGGCGATACCGCATCGGATCATTGGCTGGCCTGGCATGCCGGGAATGACGGTACCGGGGTCGAGGGCCTCGTGTTCGGATTGCCGCAGCGGCTCAGGGAGGCCATCGCCGCGCTGCCCGCGTGGCGGGATTGCGCGGTGATCGCGCCGGATGCATGGGTGCGCCTGGCCGCTTGGCCGGAAGCGATCGAACCCGAGGCAGCGTGTGTCGCCGTTCTCGACGAGGACCGGGAAGGGCTGTTCGTCGGCGTGCGCGGCCCGGCGGCATGGCGGGGGATGCGCCGGATCAACCGGACCCCATGGCGGTCCGATGGGGACATGGCCGAGGACGCGCTGCGCACGCTGACAGCCATGGGCTGGCGGGCGGAGATCGGCGGGCTGACCGGCAGGCTATCCGAGGGCCTGCTGCAGCGGCTGTCCGAACGGCCGCTGCGCTGGCATGGGCGGCAGGAGGATGGTGCGCGGCTGCCCGACAGGCACCAGGCGAACCTCGATGCGGCGTCATTGCATCAGCGCATTGATCTGAATTTCCGCCACGGAGCGTGGCGGAAGCCGGGCGACATCAGCGCCGCGCTGCGGCGCTGGCGGCATACCCTTGTTTTTCTCGGCGTGGTTGTGATTGCGGCATTGGCGGGCGGCATCTGGCAAATGATATCGCTGGAGCGGCAGGCCGATGTGTATCGCGGTGAGATCACTGCGGCCTTCCATCGCGGGCTGCCCGACGAGAAGGTCATGCTCGATCCGCTGGCACAGCTGCGCATGGCGGCACGGGGGGGCATTGCCGAAGCGGGGAGCGATGACTTTATGCGCCGGCTTTCCGTGCTGGCCAAGGTCAAGCAATCGCTGGCGGGCTGGCATATCCGGGAGATCGATTATGGCGATGACGGCATGCGCCTGTTCGGCGTGGCCGGCGATTTCGCCATCGTGAACCGCGTCCGCGATGCGTTGGCTGATGGTGGCGCCCGGGATGTACGGATCGAGGATACGGAGGCCCGGGACAAGCAGGTCAGCTTCCGGATCAGGTGGCCGTGATGGCGGCGGAGCGCATGCAGCGGATTCCATCGCGATTGCGGGAGTGGATTGAGCGGGCCAAGACAGGGCTTCTGCAAAGGTATCAGCGTTTGCAACCACGGGAGCAGCGCCTGCTGCAGGCGGCGGCGCTGCTGCTCCCCGTGCTGGCCGTGGTGTTCGGCATGGCGTTGCCCCTGCACGACAGGTTGGCGCGCCTGCGGGCGGATATCGGCGCGCTCGCCATACAGGCCGGGGATGCGAATGCGCTCGCCGACCAGTTGCGGGCCCGGGGAGGAAAGGCGCCAGCGCTCGTCAACCCGATGTCCGGCATCGAACAGGCCGCGCAACAGGCGGGGGTGCGCGGCTTCGTCACCCGCATCAAGCCGGATCTCACCCTGGGCGATGGCAGGCAGCGGCTGATCGTGGACATGAAGGCGGCGCCCTATGCCGATGTCATCCGCTTCCTCGGCCTCCTGCGGGCCCAGGGGATGGCCGTATCCCGTGCGAAACTGTACGCCATCGACCGGCCCGGACAGGTGGACGTCGAGCTGACCCTGTCGAACTAGCTTCTTCCATCTCTGGCTGCGTCCGTAGCCGGCTTATCTTTGTCCCCTTCCTTCAGCGGACAACCTAGACCAATGGCCAGCTAGGCAGATAACCCGACTCGTATCAAACTGATACACAAAGGTGCTTTTGATCATCTAGGAGGTTTGCGGCAAAGGATAGTGCCCCCGGAGGAACGTATGTCTCGTATCCTGATGATTGCGATACTGGCCATTGCATGGCCGATGTCGGCGTCTGCATCGGATCAACATCATGCCGGTGATCGGCATGAAAAGACCGAGCATCATCATATTGCAGCCGCCGATCAGGGGCGTGATCAGGAAGAGAAAGATCAGAAACACGAGAACGACGATCACAAAGGGAAGGAACGTGAGGGGCGCCATTCGAAATCGGCGGCGAAGGACACGACGCCCCCCGTAATTAATATACAGCAGCCTGCGATCACCGTGGAAGCCACGGCTACGACTATGGGCGTGGATCTTGGCAGCGTGACGGCCACCGACTTGGTGGACGGTGCGATTACGCCGGTGAGCAACGCCCCGGCGAGCTTTCCAATAGGCGTTACCACCGTGATCTGGACAGCGACTGATGCTGCGGGCAACACGGCGACGGCACAGCAGTTGGTGACGGTGCAGGACACGACGCCGCCAACGATCACTG
>DATLWN010000081.1:0-4128 GCA_035576305.1 Mariprofundaceae bacterium | reverse complement strand
AGGCTGGACTTCAAGAAGGCCAAGGTGATCCTGTCCTTCGGCGCGGACTTCCTGGCCACCTGGATGTCTCCGGTGCAGTTCGCCACCCAGTACGCGGATTTCCGCGAAGCCCCGCGCGGCACCCTGGTCATGGTCGAGTCGAAGATGACCATCACCGGCGCCAATGCCGACCGCTGGATCGGCATCCGTCCGGGCACCGAAGGTCACCTGGCGATGGCCCTGGCCTCGCTGCTGATCCAGGATCCCGCATATGCCAAGCGCCTTCCCAAGGACCTGGTGGACGAGATCTCGAAGGTCGACCACGATGAGGTGGCGAAGATCACCGGCGTGACGGGCGATCGCATGCATCACCTGCACAATCTGCTGACCGCCAACACGCCGAGCCTGGTACTGTCCGGTTCCTCGGCCGAGGGCGTGGAGCACGGCTCCGAGACGGCCCGTGCCGTGCTGTTGCTCAACATCATCCTCGGCAATGTCGGCGAAACCATTCTGCCGCGATCCGAGGCGGTGTTCCCGGACCTGATGCCGAAGATGGGCGGCTGGGCCGAGATGAAGGCCTTCCTGGACGGCCTGAACAGCGGCAGGTTCGACACCGCCGTGGTGTTCGGCAGCAATCCGCTGTACCAGGCGCCGGACTTCATGCATGCGGACAAGGCCTATGCCAAGGCCGCTTACCGCATCGCCTTCTCGATGTTCCCGGACGAGACCACGATGGCCTCGGACCTGGTGCTGCCGATCCATTCCTATCTCGAGGAGTGGAACACGGCGATGCCGGCCTATTCACCCGAGGACGGCTTCATCGGCCTGCAGCAGCCGGTGATGACCCCGGTGTTCGGCGACGGCAGCACGCGCGGCTTCGGCGACCTGCTGCTGGCGGTCGTCACCGAGATGAATCCGAAGTACAAGACCTGGAAGGACTACGAGGCCTATGTGCGCGGGGCGCTGCTGGCCATGAAGCCGGTCCTGGTCAACCCGCCGGTGCCGACCGTTGGCGGCCAGACCGCCGACGAGGCCTTCCATCAGGGCATCCAGTCCGACGGCTATGTCCGCCTGAAGACCAAACCGGCCCCGGCCATCAAGACCAAGCTTGAGGCGGTCAACCTGCCCCAGGCCCCGAAGGCGAACGCGCAGTATCCGTTCCGGCTGCTGCCCACCGCCCGCCTGGGCCTGTGGGACGGCCGGCACGCCAACCTGCCCTGGCTGCAGGAGCTGCCGGACCAGCTGGCCGAGGTCGTCTGGGATTCGTGGGCCGAGATCCATCCGTCCACGGCCAAGAAGCTCGGCGTGGAGACGGGCGACGTGCTGCGCGTGAGCTCCGCTTCCGGTTCGGTCGAGGTCAAGGCCTTCGTGTTTCCGGGCATCCATCCGGACGCCGTCGCCATCCCGCTGGGCCAGGGCCACACGGAGTACGGCCGCTATGCCAAGGGCATCGGCGTCAACCCGTACCGCATCCTGGATCCGAAGTTCGATGCCAAGACCGGTGAGCTGGCGACCTTCGCCACCGACGTGCAGGTGGTCAAGGTGGCCGACCGCGGTCCGATCGTGACCCTGGCGCACGGCGATCTGGTGCTTGAGAACGGCAGCGACTCGCAGGCCGGGCGTCATTTCGTCAAGACGGTCACGGCCAAGCAGTTCAACCGTACCGAGGAGGCATAACCATGGGCCTGAAACGCATGCTCGAAAACTGGTCGGACTTCCGCAAGGACGACTACTACGACAACGAGCCCTACATGTGGGGCATGGCCATCGACCTGAACAAGTGCATCGGCTGCGGTGCCTGCGTGACGGCCTGCTACGCGGAGAACAACCTGCCGGTGGTCGGCAAGGAGCACTACTCCCGCGGTTATGCCATGCACTGGATGCGCATCGAGCGCTACTGGGATGAGCCGGACGGCAAGACGGATATCGACCAGGCGGTGGAAACGGACTTTCCGGAGCGCGGTGCCCACTACATCCCGATGCTGTGCCAGCAGTGCAACCATGCACCCTGCGAGCCGGTGTGCCCGGTGGCGGCCACCTACCATACGCCGGACGGCCTGAACGCACAGGTCTACAACCGCTGTGTGGGTTCGCGCTACTGCGGCAACAACTGCCCCTACAAGGTGCGTTACTTCAACTTCTTCGACTTCTGGGAGGATCTGCCGCATCCGCTGGAGTATCAGCTGAACCCGGATCTGTCGGTGCGTACCAAGGGCGTGATGGAGAAGTGCACCTTCTGCGTGCAGCGCCAGCGCGCCGCCAAGGACGCGGCCGAGGATGCCGGGCATCCGAATCATGTCGAGGACATGTCGTTCATGACCGCCTGCCAGCAGACCTGCCCGACGCGGGCCATCGTGTTCGGAAACCTCAGGGATCCGAAGAGCGAGGTGTCCAAGCTGTGGGCCAGCCATCAGGTCGAGCTCGACCGTACCGAGCAGGACAAGATCAGCGACGTGCGCGGGTACCGCGTGTTCGAGGAACTGAATGTGGAGCCCTGCATCATGTACATGGACCGGGTTCGCGATATCGAGGCCTGAGGATCAGCTCACTGGAGTCCACAGCGTTAATTGAGGGGAGAACGACCAAATGATGGACAGCATGAAAGACATTGAATGGGCCAGAATCAATAAGGACGTGCTGGGGAGCCTTGAAACGCCCCGCGTCACGTTCTGGATCGTCCTGGCCGTCTGCTCGGTGCTCGTACTGTGCGGCGTCGCGGCGGAGGTATACCAGTACAACAACGGTCTGGGCGTGGCCCTGATGGATCGCCCCCATTTCTGGCAGTTGTACATCTCGAACTTCATCTTCTGGATCGGCATGAGCCATTCGGGCACGCTGCTCTCCGCAGTGCTGCTGCTGACCAAGGCGGACTGGCGCAAGCCGATCTACCGTTTCGCCGAGGCGATGACGCTGTTCTCGATCCTGACCGCCGCCTTCTTCCCGGTGATCCACCTGGGCCGCGTCTGGAATATGTACTGGGTGCTGCCGTACCCGAACGAGCGCGGCATCTGGCCGAACTTCCGTTCCCCGCTGCTGTGGGATGCCTCGGCCATCTTCACCTACGCCACCAGTTCGGCGCTGTTCCTGTACATCGGCATGATCCCGGATCTGGCGATCTGCCGCGACAACGCCAGGGGCTGGCGCAAGCCGCTGTACTCCCTGCTGTCCCTGGGCTGGATGGGCCGCGCCCGCGAGTGGATCGCGTTCCGCAAGACCTACGTGCTGATGGGCTGCTTCCTGGTGCCTCTGGCCGTGTCCGTGCACTCGATCGTGGCCTCGGACTTCGCGATGTCCATCGTGCCGGACTGGCACATCACCTCGTTCCCGCCGTACTTCGTGGCCGGCGCGCTGTACTCCGGATGTGCGGCCATCATCACGCTGTTCGTGATGCTGCGCTACATCTTCAAGTTCGAGGCCTACATGACCATCGACATCCTGGACAAGGTCGCCAAGCTGACCTTCGCCATCGCCATGGTCTGGAACTACCTGAACCTCAGCGAGTACGCCGCGATCTGGTACAGCAACGACATGTACGAGCATGAGGTGCTGATCCAGAAGTTCATCGGCCCGTACTGGCCGGTGGTGTGGGGCATGATCCTGTGCTCGACCGTGGCACCGTTCGCCATGGCCTTCAAGAAGTTCCGCCAGAGCCTGTGGGGCATGTTCGGGCTGTCGATCGTCATCCAGCTCGGCATGTGGCTGGAGCGCTTCCAGATCGTCAGCCCGTCGCTGGCCAGCAACCACGAGCCCTGGACCTGGGCCGTCGTGTGGCCTGGCATGGTGCAGATGACGATCACGGCCGCGAGCTTCGGCTGGTTCACGATGCTCTTCCTGATCTTCTGTAAGGTGTTCCCGAGCGTGTCCATGTACGAGGTCAAGGAACTGGTGTTCCACCACCGCCGCGTCAGCGCCCGTAGCGAGCTCGAGGATCTTAGCAAGGAGAAGGATGAGGCGATCCGTGCTCGGGAGGGAATGGCATGAGAAGGAAGAAACTGAGTGTACTGTTCGCGCTGTACGACGACTTCGACCGGGCGCGGGATGTGGTCGCCGACCTGAAGATCCTGGACATGAAGGAGCTGGTCGTCGAGGACATCGAGCTGTACTCGCCGATCGAGCATCCGGAGGTGGAGGAGATACTGGGCGATATCG
>DATLWN010000080.1:0-5409 GCA_035576305.1 Mariprofundaceae bacterium | reverse complement strand
GCGGCGGTCGACTGCCTGGACAGGCGGACGGTGTGCGAACCGTCGGACACCTCGATCTCGGTGACGTCGGTGTCCTGGATCAGACGGATCAGCTTGCGAATCTCGGAAATATCCACATCAGGCTCCTTGTTGGGACGACAGTAATTCGATCAGGCCGCGCAGACCCAGGGTGTACGAGGCGGGGCCGAAGCCCGCGATCACGGCCAGCGCCACATCGGCCAGCATGGACTGGTGGCGGAAGGACTCGCGGCGATGGATGTTCGACAGGTGCACCTCGACGAACGGGATCTTGGCGGCCAGCAGGGCGTCGCGCAGGGCGACGCTGGTATGGGTGTAGGCGGCGGGGTTGATCAGGATGCCGTCGACGCGGCCGGTCGCCGGGTCGGCCATCCCCGCCTGCTGGATATGCTCGACGAGCGCACCCTCGTGGTTGCTCTGGAAGCTGACGATCTCGGCGCCGAGCTGGTCGCCGAGCGCGATCAGTTCCCGGTCGATCTCGGCCAGCGTGCGGTGCCCGTAATGACCGGGCTCGCGGGTGCCGAGCATGTTCAGGTTCGGTCCGTGCAGGACCAGGATGCGGCGGGTACTCATGTTCTCATTCCTCGCCGGCCCAGCTCTGGCGCAGCGCCTGCAGGCGCGCGTCCTCGGGGCGGCGCAGCATCAGGATGGCCAGCATGGCGCGCGCCATCTCCCGATCGCCCTGCTGCCACAGCAGCTTGGCCAGCTGGATCGAGACGGGGGGTTGGCCGTCCGTGCTGTTCGTCGAGTTGCGCAACTTCGCGGCCTTGGCACGGCAGCGGTCCGCCTCGCCGGTATCGCCCTGCATCTGGCGCAGCGTGGCGAGCAGCTCCCAGGCCCGGGCCTCGGCCGGCGCGAACTCCAGCACCTCGCGGATCAGGGTCTCGGCCTGCTGGAACTGCTGTGCCTGCAGGCACAGCTCGGCATGGTTGAGGCCGTGACGCACGCCCTTCCAGTTCGTAGGGGTCGGGGCGGACGCAGGCTCTGGCTTGGGCCCGTCATTCGATGCTGGTAGCATGCCGCCACGCTATGCGGCGGAGCATGGCGGGTCAACGTGATTTTCACGGGGTTTATGACATTTTTGGTGGGTTTTTTCGGAAAAAACGGCCAAAAATCGCCAATAACGGCCAATAAGAGCCGGCGAAAGAGGTTCCCCATGCCCCAGATGCGCAGCATCCAGCTCAATGGCGAGGCGCGACGCGTCGCTGCCGGCACGCTGGCCGAGCTGGTGGCGGAGCTGGGGCTGGAGCGGCGCATGATCGCCATCGAGCTGAACCTCGAGGTCGTGCCGAAGAGCCGCTACGCCGAGACGAGGCTCACCGAGGGCGACCGCATCGAGCTCGTGCACATGATCGGCGGCGGGTGAGGGGCGGGATTTGTTTGATCCGGCCTCGGAGCATCCTGCCCTCGGCCTTGGACGCCGTCCGAATTGCGCGGAATTCGAACGGCTCACTGGAGCCGCCCTTCCATGGGTGGATGACGCGGCGGCCCTCGATGGGTGAATGATTGCCCGCACACGGACGTGCGGATGGGAGTATGACTCGATGACTGAAGACCTTCTGAAAGTCGGAACCTACACATTCAAGTCGCGGCTGATCGTCGGCTCGGGCAAGTACAGGGATTTCGCCACGACGAGGGCCGCCACCGAGGCGGCCGAGGCCGAGATGATCACGGTGGCCGTGCGCCGCGTGAACATCACCGACCCGGGCCAGGAGAACCTGCTCGACTACATCGATCCGGAGAAATACGTGATCCTGCCGAACACGGCCGGCTGCTTTAACGCCGAGGACGCCGTGCGCACGCTCAGGCTGGCGCGCGAGGCCGGCGGCTGGGACCTGGTCAAGCTCGAGGTGCTGGGTGATACCGAGACGCTGTACCCCAACGTGGTGGAGACGATCAAGGCGGCGGAGCAGCTGGTCGCCGAGGGCTTCCAGGTGATGGTGTACACCAACGACGACCCGATCGTGGCCAGGCGCCTGGAGGAGATCGGTTGCGTGGCCGTGATGCCCCTCGGCAACCCGATCGGCTCGGGCCGCGGGCTGGCCAATCCGTTCAACATCCGCGTGATCAAGCAGCGCGCCTCCGTGCCCATCGTCGTCGATGCCGGCATCGGCACGGCCAGCGACGCCGCCAGGGCCATGGAGCTCGGTGCCGATGCGGTGCTGGTCAACACCGCCATCGCCGAGGCGAAGGACGAGTGCATGATGGCGCGCGCCATGCGCGACGCGGTGCGTGCCGGCCGCCAGGCGTATCTGGCCGGGCGCATGCCCAAGCGCGCGTTCGCCAGCGCCTCCTCGCCGACCGAGGGCTACATCTGGGACTGATTCTCAGCGATCTTTTTGACCGATTGCGGCGTTGCGAACAATTTCTGTGATGCTCACGTATCTTCATATACGCTTCGCTTCTCGAAATTGCCGCGCCTTGCACTCGGCCAAAAATCTTCGCTGAGACCGTTTGATTTCCACCTTGTGCTGTTGCTTTGTTGAAAGGATGACGAGATGAGTGAGCTGAAGAACGACCTGTTCCTGCGTGCCTGCCTGAGGCAGCCGGTGGAGCGCACGCCGGTGTGGATGATGCGCCAGGCCGGGCGCTACCTGCCGGAGTACCGGGCCACGCGCGCGAAGGCCGGTGGCTTCCTGGACCTGTGCAAGAACCCGGAGCTGGCCTGCGAGGTGACGCTGCAGCCGATCGACATCCTGGGTGCCGACGCCGCCATCCTGTTCTCCGACATCCTGGTGGTGCCCGAGGCCATGGGCATGGAGCTGACCTTCGGCGTCGGCGAGGGCCCGCGCTTCCCGCAGCCGATCGAAAGCCGCGCCGATGTCGAGCGGCTCCCGATCCCCGATCCGGAGGACAAGCTCGATTACGTGATGGCCGCGGTGCGCGCCATCCGCAAGGGCCTCGCCGGCCGCGTGCCGCTGATCGGCTTCACCGGCAGCCCGTGGACGCTGGCGACCTACATGGTCGAGGGCGGCGGCTCGAAGAACTTCTCCAAGGTCAAGGCCATGGCCTTCAACGAGCCGGCGACGATGCACCTGCTCCTGGAGAAGCTGGCCGATAGCGTGGCCGCGTATCTCAACGCGCAGATCGCCAACGGCGCGCAGGCCGTGCAGATCTTCGACACCTGGGGCGGCATCCTGACTACGCGCGACTACCAGGAATTCTCGCTGGACTACATGCAGCGCATCGTCGAAAAGCTCACCCGCGAGCACGAGGGCCGGCAGGTGCCGGTGATCCTGTACACCAAGGGCGGCATGGGCTGGCTGGAGGCGATCGCCGATACCGGTTGTGACGTCGTGGGCCTGGACTGGTCCATCGACATCGACGTGGCCAAGGCGCGCATCGGCCACAAGGTGGCGCTGCAGGGCAACATGGACCCGACCATGCTCTATGCCAGCCCTGAGCGCATCCGCGAGGAGGTCAAGGACATCCTGGCCCGCTTCGGCCATGGCTCCGGCCACGTGTTCAACCTCGGTCACGGCATCACCCCGGATGTGCCGCCCGAGCACGCCATCGAGTTCTTCAAGGCCGTGCGCGAGGAATCGGGGCGCTACCATCGCTGACATGAAGCGCTCCATCGAGCTGCTGGCGCCCGCGGGCACGCTGCGCAACATGCGCTACGCCTACGCCTATGGCGCGGACGCCGTCTACGCCGGCCAGCCGCGCTACTCGCTTCGCGTGCGCAACAACGATTTCCTGCTGGAGAACCTGAAGACCGGCATCGACGAGGCGCACGCCCAGGGCAGGAAGTTCTACGTGGCCAGCAACCTCTTGCCGCACAACAACAAGGTGAAGACTTACCTGCGCGACATGCAGGCCATCATCGACATGCGCCCGGACGCGCTGATCATGGCCGATCCGGGCCTGATCATGCTGGTGCGCGAGAGATGGCCGGAGATGCCGGTGCACCTGTCGGTACAGGCCAACACCATGAATTGGGCGGCGGTGAAGTTCTGGCAGTCGGTCGGGGTGTCCCGGATCATCCTGTCGCGCGAATTGAGCCTCGATGAGATCGAGGAGATCCGCCAGCGCTGCCCGGACATGGAGCTCGAGGTGTTCGTGCACGGGGCGCTGTGCATCGCCTACTCCGGGCGCTGCCTGCTCTCCGGCTACTTCACGCACCGCGACGCCAACCAGGGCACGTGCACCAACACCTGCCGCTGGAAGTACGGCGTGGCGGAGGCGGGCGAGGACATCTCCGGCGACATCATCCCCATCAGCGATCTGGGCGCGCTCCAGGCCGAACCGTTCTCCGACTGCGGCAATCTCGAGCGCCACCCGCTGGCCGATAAGACCTACCTGATCGAGGAGCAGACGCGGCCGGGCGAGCTGATGCCGGTGTTCGAGGACGAGCACGGCACCTACATCATGAACTCGAAGGACCTGCGCGCCGTGCAGCACGTCGAGCGCCTGGTGGCCATCGGCGTGGATTCGCTGAAGATCGAGGGGCGCACGAAATCCCACTACTACGCGGCGCGCACCACGCAGGTCTACCGCCAGGCCATCGACGATGCCGTCGCCGGCCGCCCGTTCGACTGGTCGCTGATGGCCAGCCTCGAGGCGCTGGCCAACCGCGGCTACACGGACGGCTTCTACCAGCGGCTGCACACCGCCGAGCACCAGAACTACCTGGAAGGCAGTTCGCGCTTCACGGCCCAGCGCTTCGTCGGCGAAGTCGCGGGCTTCGACGCTGCCACCGGCACGGCCGAGATCGAGGTCAAGAACAAGTTCGGCGTTGGCGACGCCATCGAACTGATCACGCCCGCCGGCAACCGCACGCTGACGGTGGCACGCATGTGGGATGCGCGCTCGGGGGCGGAGATCCGCGAGGCGCCGGGCAGCGGCCACCGCGTGCGCATCGAGGTGCCCGACGATCCGGGCGCCTTCGGCCTGGTCGCGAAGCACCTGGTCGACCAGGCCGTGCCGATGGCGGTCTGACGCCCGTCTACGTATCGCAACCGGATGAGGGGGTAGGGGCTTGGCGAACAGCGCACTGTTTTCACCGATCTCGCTGAAAGGGCTGTCGTTGCCGAACCGCATCGTCATCGCGCCCATGTGCCAGTACTCGGCCAGCGAGGGGCGGGCGACGGACTGGCATCTGATCCATCTGGGGCATCTGGCGCTGTCCGGCGCCGGTTTGCTGATCCTCGAGGCGACGGCCGTAGAGCCGGAGGGGCGCATCTCGCCGGACGATCTCGGCCTGTGGTCCGAGGCGACGGCCGCAGCCCTGGCGCGGGTGCTGGATGGCGTGCGCCGTTATTCGCCCATGCCGCTGGCGATCCAGCTGGCGCATGCCGGGCGCAAGGCTTCGACGCGCGTGCCCTGGCAGGGCGGCGGCTGCATTCCTGTCGGTGAGGGCGGCTGGCAGACCGTGGCGCCCTCCGCCGTGCC
>DATLWN010000079.1:0-2019 GCA_035576305.1 Mariprofundaceae bacterium | reverse complement strand
CCTACGCCGAAGCCGGCATCGATATCATCGCCCCTTCCGGCATGATGGACGGCATGGTCGCCGCCATCCGCGCCGGCCTCGACGACGCCGGTTTCGATCAGATCCCCGTCATGTCCTATGCTGTGAAGTATGCATCGGCCTATTTCGGTCCCTTCCGCGACGCCGCGGACTCCGCCCCCGCCTTCGGGGACCGCGCCAGCTACCAGATGGACCCCGGCAACCGCCGCGAAGCGGTGCGCGAGGCGCTGCTCGATGTCGACGAGGGTGCCGACATGCTGATGGTCAAACCGGCCCTGGCCTACATGGACATCATCCGCGAGATCCGGGATGTCACCGACCTGCCGCTGGCCGCCTACAACGTCTCCGGGGAATACGCGATGGTCAAGGCGGCCGCGGAGAAGGGCTGGATCGATGAGCGGCGCGTGGTGCTCGAAACCATGCTCGGCTTCAAACGCGCCGGCGCCGACCTGATCCTGACCTATCACGCACTGGACGTGGCCCGATGGCTCCACGACAATCCGAACCCATGAGCGGGGAGAAGCAGAAGCCGGAGCAGCAGCCGGCCGTCGAGGCGGACGAGCCCAAGACGCCGGGTGAGGCTGAAGCCGCGCCATCCCAGGAGGCGCCAGCGCCCGCAAAGGGCTCCAAAAGCCATCTGTGGGCCCTGCTGCTGATCCTCGTGGTGGTGGCCGGCATGGCCGGCCTGACCTACCGCTATGCCATCCAGCATCCGGGGACATTCGAGACCTCGCAGCAGAACGAACCGGCCGCGCCGCCGGCGAGCATCGAGCACCCCGCCCCCACGACGGCCCCCGCCGCGAGCACGCCCGAACCCGCGCCGAACGCCGACGTGATCAAGGCCGCACCCATCATCCCGCCCAAGCCGGCGATGCCGCTCGTGCAGACCCGGCTCAACTCGCAGGAGGCGAAGCAGCTGATGGCCGCCATGGAGCAGCTGCAGCAGCAGCTGCAGCGGCTGAGCACCGACAATGCGCAGCTCCAGCAGGCCCTGGCGCAGCAGCAGCACATCGACCTGCGCACCCGCCTGAAACTGATCGCCGACCCGGATACACGACTGAAGCAGCTGTCCCTCTTGTGGGAGGATGTCTCCCTGTCGCCGGTGCTTTCGGCCGATCAGCGAAACGAGGCCGTCTCCATGACCGCGGCCGCCCAGGAGGCCCTGGCCCAGAACCTTTTGTGGCAGCAGCGTCTGGACCGGTGGATCGCGCAACTGGCCGGACCCGAGGCCGGACCGGACCTGATCCCCCATTTCGCCCATCCCTGGCTGGCATGGCTTGCCAACCAGTTCCATCTGCGCCCGGCCCCGACCAACGACAACGGCGGCAGCCAGGTGCTGCGCGAGAAGCTGATGCAGATCCGCCGCGGCATGGCCATCGAGTCGTGGCCGGAGAGCAAGGACTGGCAGCCGATCCGGGCCGAACTGATCCTGATCCAGGCATCCTCCGCCAAGAACGGGGCCGAGAAGGACGCCGGCATCGGCCTGCCGAACGATTTCACGACCATGCGCCAGGCCGTGGCGACATTGCATGAAACGGCCCGCCGGTGGCTGGAGGGCAAGCCATGAGGCTGGTGCTGATCCTCTTCCTGGCCCTGGCCGTCACCATCCTGCTCACCCTGATGCCGGACGTGGCCAGCCAGATGGTGCGCATCCAGGCCTTCGGCTGGGAGTTCGAGGCGCGCCAGGGGGCGTTCATCGTAGCCCTGCTCGGCGTGCTCGGCACGGTCTGGCTGATCCGCGCCCTGATCTCGGCCCTGCTCGCCGGCCCGGGACAGGTGTGGCAGAGCCTGCGCACCGGCAGCCGCAAGCGGCGGGAGTCGCTGCTGCGCGACGGCCTGTCCGCCTGGCTCGACATGCGGGACGACCACGGTGCCAAGGCCATGCGCAAGGCCAGGGGCGTCATCCCGGACTGGGCATTGGGCATGTTGCGCGTCCTGGCCACGCCCGCCAGGGACCAGGAGCTGCCGGGGCAGCATGCCGATCCCCTGCACGTGGCGCTG
>DATLWN010000078.1:0-5908 GCA_035576305.1 Mariprofundaceae bacterium | reverse complement strand
CCAGCGCCGCCAGCAGCTCCAGGCAACCCGACTGAGCCAGGGGCTCGCCGCCGCTGACGAGGACCAGCGGCCGGTTGCGCCGCTCGATATCCGCCACGATGGCATCGATGTCCATGTCGGTGCCGCGCTCGAAGGACCAGGCGTGGGGTGTGTCGCAGTAACGGCAGCGCAGCGGACACCCGGCCAGGCGCACGAGGGTGCAGGGCATGCCGGCCAGCGTGCTCTCGCCCTGAATGCTGTCGTAGATCTCGTGAATGCGAACCGATGGAATCGGGGCTATTTCTTATTCTCCTGCTCGATTTGCTGCAGGGCGAGGCGGGCATCCGCCGCCGTGACCGTATGCGGGTATTCCCGGATCACTCGCTTGAACACCGCCACGGCATCGCCCGTGCGATTCAAATCCTTGTAGATCGAGCCGAGGCGAAGCAGCGCGGCTGCATGCTTGACGCTGTGCGGATACTTGCGCACGACCCTTTCCAGGACGCCCGCCGCTTCTTTCAGGCGATGCTGAGCATAAAGGCTTTCGCCATACCAGTACAGGGCCTGGTCGATGTATTCCCCTTTCGGGTATTGCTTGATCAGGGCCGAAAAGTCATTCGATGCCTCGTCATAGCGTCCGCTCTTCAGGGCGAGATAGGCGGCCGAGTAGGCATTCTTTTCGTCCTCGCCCGGCGCGGTCGACGATTCGTTCAGGGAGGCCTCGATCTGGTCGAGCTTCCTTTCCATGTCCCGCTGCGTCTTGCTGCCGGCGGGGAGCAGGGTGTCGGACGATCCCTTGGCGGCCAGCTGCGCCCGGATCTGCGCGATATCCGTACGCAGGGCCGCCAGCGTCGCCGCCTGTTCCTTGGATTGCTTCTGCAGTCCTGCCACCTGGGTTTCTAACCCGGCGATCGCCGCCTGGGCGGCGACCAGATCCTGTTGCGCCGTGGCCAGCTGCTGCTGCAACGTGCCGTCCTGTGCCCGCTCGCGCGGGCCCGCGGCACAGCCGGCAAGCAGGGATGCAAAGAAAATGGCGACCATCGGGATCGCCGATGGTCGCCATTTCACGCCAGAGATCGAAGGCTTACTTGCTGACAATATCCGCACGCCGGTTCTGGGCCCAGCAGGCCTCCCCGGTGCCCTTGCAGACCGGGCGCTCCTCACCGAAGGACACGGTCTTGATGCGGCTGCCGGCAACACCGTGCTGGCTCAGATAGTCACGGACGGAATCCGCACGGCGCTGGCCGAGGGCCAGGTTGTATTCGCGGGTACCGCGCTGATCGCAGTTGCCCTCGATGGTGATGTCAACGCTCGGATTGGCGTTCAGCCATTCGGCGTTCGCATCGAGCGTGGCGCGGGCGGCCGAGTCCAGATCGGATTTGTCGAATGCGAAATACACCGAGTTGGTCGACGGCTTGGCAACCGCCTTCTGTACCGGCTGCACGGTCTGGGCCTGCTGTGGCTCGACCACCTGTTCCTTTTTGGCACAGCCCGACATGAACAATCCGGCTGCCAGGCATGCAATTGCTGCAAGCTTAATATGGTTCGAATGCATCGGAATCCCTCCGTGATTTTCGTCCAGGGGCCATAAACGGCTGGAATGAACGACGTTTAGCGCCGATTATAGATGCCTTCGGGGTGATGTCTAGCGGGACCAGGCCGGGTCTGAGGCATCTTCGTTCACGGAGGTGATGGCCTCCGCATGCCCGCCCCAGCTGGGGATCCGGTACAGCTGGCGGATGCCCTGGCGTTCTTCGGCATAGATCAGCATCTGGCCGTTGGGGGACCAGGCCGGGGATTCGACCTTGCCCGTGGCCAGATAGCGGATGTCGCTGCCGTCGACGCGCACCGTGGCCACGGCGTATTCCCAGTTCTTCAGCGAGACCATGGCGATGCGGTCACCCTTCGGGGACCAGGCCGGGGAGGTGTTGTAGCTGCCGACCAGGCTGACGCGGTCGATCTCACCCGTTTCCAGGCTCTTGCGGTAGATCTGGGGCGTGCCGTCGCGGTTGCTGGTGAAGGCGATCCACTTGCGGTCGGGCGACCAGGTCGGAGAGGTGTCGATGCCGCCGTTGTGTGTGAACGCTCGCCATTTCTGGGTCTGCAGGTCGTAGATGTAGATCTCCGGATCCCCCGCGTAGGACAGCGTTGCGGCGATGTAGCGGCCGTCCGGGGAGAAGGCCGGCGTGCTGTTCAGGCCGCTGAAATTGGCGATGGTCTGGCGCGTGCCGGTCTGCAGGTCGAACAGCTCGATGCGCGGCCGGTCCCCGACGTAGGTGTTCAACGCCGCGAACTTGCCGTCGGGCGACCAGTCGGGTGAAAGCAGCAGCGTGAAGTTCCGGGCCACGACCTGCTGGTTGGCGCCGTCCTGGTCCATGTAGACCAGATCGGAGCTGTTTTGCAGCTTGCGCACATAGAGGATGTGCGAGCCGAAATAGCCCGGGATGCCGAGCACGGTCTGGTAGATGTAGTCGGAGATCCGGTGCGACGTGGCGCGCAGATCGTCGCGGGAGGCCGTGAAGCTGGCGGTGGCCAGCTGCTTGTTGCGGAACGGGTCGTGCACCTGCACCTGGATCTGCCAGCCGTCGGCGGTGACCGTCATGTGGCACAGGGCCAGCACATCGGCGCCGATCAGGCGCCAGTCGCCGTAATCGACATGGCTCCAGGACTCGGAGGCAGAGTCCAGGAAGCTCAGCGGGTTCATGGCCGCGAAGGACTGGCTGGAGGCCAGGTCGTTCTGCACCACGTCGCCGAGCTGCGAGGACTGGACATGCAGCGACGGGTCCGCATCGATCTCCAGGGCCAGTTGCAGCGGCTTGTAGCTCGACTGGTAGATTTCGAACTCGGCACCTGCGGCCTGCTGGGATACGGCGAGGATCAGCAGGCAGAGCAGGGAGGGGATCAGGCGCATGGGCTGCTTTCTAGCGCTGTGCATGTCCGCTTACAAGTTACTGTTGCTGGTTGACCTTGGGCACGAACCGGATTCGGTTGTCGCGGAAGGCCTCGAACTGTTTCTGGGGCAGCTGGAAAGGTGCGGCGGCCATGATGGCGCGCCCGAGGGAGTCATCCAGCGCGGCGTTGCCGGAGCTTTCGAGGATGGTGATCGATACCACGCTGCCATCCGGATTCAGGCGCAGCTCGACCAGCGGGTTTTTCACGGCCCCGACGCTGATGGGGACCTTCCAGTGACTTTCCACGGCGGCCTGGATCATGGCGATATAGCGGTTCAGTTCCTGCTGCGACAACTGCTGCATCTGCATGTTGGCCACGGTGCTGTTGTCGCTACGGCTGGTGGTCGTGGTCACGTCCTGCTTGGATTCCAGCGGCGCGAAGGGATCGAACGGTTCCTCGGCCTTGCGCGGCTTCTTTGCCGGTTGGGTCAGCCTGGGCATCGCCGACGGCTGTGGCCGGGTCTTCGCCGGTTCGGGCAGCGCCTCCCTGGGTTTGGGACTTTCGCGGGCGGGCTCCGGCCTGGCGGCCTGGCGGATCATCCTGTCCAGCTCGGCCGGCGTGATCATGCTGACCTGGATGCGCTGCAGCGGCTGTGGCGCGTGCCGGACCTCCCACAGCGCCAGCGCGGCGATGAAGCCGATGACCAGCGCGTGCACGAGCAGCGACACCAGCAGATCCAGTGCGTGCAGGTTTGCGGGATCCAGATGCTCAGCGGCGGTATGGTTCGGTGACAAGGCCGACCTTCTGGATGCTGGCCGCTTCCAGCGTGCTCAGCACCCGTGCCACGTACTCGTACGGGGTCTTGGCATCGCCGCGGATGAACACCGGCAGCCCCGGCTTCTGCTGGCGGATCGCCTTGATGCGCGGCGCCAGCTGGCTGAGGCTGATCTCATGGCGCTGCAGGAAGATGCGGCCGTCGCGCTGCACCGTCAGCACCAGCGGTTCGGTGTTCTGCTGCATCGGCGGGCTGTCGGCCTGCGGCAGGTCCACGTTGACGCCCTGGGTCAGCAAGGGTGCGGTGACCATGAAGATGATCAGCAGCACCAGCATCACGTCCACCAGCGGCGTGACGTTGATCTCGCCCATCGGTTCCGCTTCCTTGTCCCAACGGCTCTGTCCGGTCCACATTATGATATCGCCTCGGTTGGAATTAGCGCGGGCATATCCTTAGTCCTTCACGTGGCGGGCGACGATGTTCAAGAACTCGGAGGAGAACTGCTCCATGTTGCCCGCCATGCGTTTGAGATCGGCCGTGAACTTGTTGTAGGCCACGACGGCCGGGATCGCGGCCACCAGGCCGAAGGCGGTGGTGATCAGCGCCTCGGCGATGCCGGGGGCCACGGCCGCCAGCGAGGTGTTGCGGGTCAGGCCGATGGCCTGGAACGCGTTCATGATGCCCCACACCGTGCCGAACAGGCCGATGAACGGCGAGGTGGAGCCGACCGTGGCCAGGAAGGCGAGATGCCGGGACAGCCGCTCCATCTCGCGGGAGAAGGCGGCATCCAGCGCCCTGCGGATGCCGTCCAGGCCGCCGCCGGCGATGATCTTCTTGACCGCCTGCGTCTGGGTCGCATCCCGCTTCTGGCGCATGAACTCGCGATAACCGGACTGGAAGATGTTCGGCAGGGCGCTGTCCGGATAGCGCTGCGGGATGCTGGCCAGCACCGTGTCCATGTCCGAGCCGCCCCAGAAGGCGGAGGAGAAGGACTCGGCCTGCCGGCGCGTGAGCCGGTACAGGCGCCATTTGTTGAACATGATCGCCCAGGACATCGTCGAGAGCAGGATCAGCAGCAGCAATACGCCCTTGACGACGATGCCGGCATTGAGGATCAGGGCCCATACGGAGAGATCCTGGGTCATGGTTGCTCCTTGGCGTGAGGGGATGTCAGGTGGCGGCGGATCACGGACTTGACCGATTCCGGGATGCGCCTGGCCTTGCCCTGGCGGTCGATGCAGGCCACGTGCACGTCGGCCTCGACCAGCAGGGCCGCATCGGCCGGGCGCCGGATGACCTGATGGAACGACAGACGGGCCCCGCGCATGCCCGTCAGGGCGCTCTCGACGGCGAGTGCATCGTTGAACCGGGCCGGCAGGTGGTAGCGCACGCGGATCTCGGTGACGGCGAACAGCACGCCCGATTCGGCCTCCAGCTCATCGAGCTCGATGCCGCCGGTTCTCAAAAATTCGGTGCGTCCCCGTTCCATGTATTTCAGGTAGTTGGCATGGTAGACGACGCCGCCGTGATCGGTGTCCTCGTAGTAGATGCGCACGGGCAGCATATGGCTGAAGGCGGTCATATCAGGCTTCCCTGCCGGCCCTGGACGTCCGGCAATTCGCGCTGCAGATGGCTGTAGGCCAGCGGCGTGGCTACCCGACCGCGCGGGGTGCGGGCGATCAGGCCCTCCTGCATCAGGAACGGCTCGATGACGTCCTCGATGGTATCCGCCTCCTCCGACAGCGAGGAGGCCAGGGTATCCAGTCCGGTCGGTCCGCCGCCGAACTTGTCGATCAGCGTGGACAGCAGGCGGCGATCCATGCGGTCCAGGCCCAGGACATCGACCTCCAGCCGCGCCAGCGCCTGGTCGGCCACCTTCTGGTCGATGACGCCCTCGTGCTCGACCTCGGCGAAGTCGCGCACACGGCGCAGCAGGCGGTTGGCGATGCGCGGCGTGCCGCGCGAGCGGCGCGCCAGCTCCAGAGCGCCGTCGAGTTCGGTATGGATGTCCAGCAGTTTCGCCGAACGCGAGACGATCTGCGCCAGCTCTTCGTGGTTGTAGAACTCCAGTCGCTCGATGACACCGAAGCGGTCGCGCAGCGGGTTGGTCAGGAGCCCTGCGCGCGTGGTGGCGCCGATCAGGGTGAAACGCGGCATCTCCATCTTGATGGAGCGGGCCGCCGGCCCCTGGCCGATGACGATGTCGAGCTTGCGGTCCTCCATTGCCGGATAGAGGACCTCTTCCACCACGCGGTTCATGCG
>DATLWN010000077.1:0-3038 GCA_035576305.1 Mariprofundaceae bacterium | reverse complement strand
CCGAAGGAGGTGTTGAACGCGTTCAGGCCAACCCGGAAGTTGCCCATGTCGAACGAGGTCATGACCTGCCAGTTGTTGACAGCCTGCTGGTTAGCACCACCCGGGGCACCATTGAACTCGCCGAAGGCACCCATGTTCTTGCCGACGCGGCCAGCGATCAGCAGCGGAGCCTCGAGCGGCAGGTTCCAGGTGCCGTTCTTGTAGCCCGGAGCAGCAGCGGCAGCCGGATTGGCATTGTCATCCATGTTGGTGTAGTTGGCATGCAGCACCAGGGTGGCATTCAGCACAGCCGGGATCGACAGGTTGTCGTCCTCGACCAGAGCCTCTTCACCGACGTCGGTGAAGGCATCGCGCTTGAACGAACGACCGAAGTCGGTCAGGGCCGGGAAAGACTGGAAGTGGCAGCTGTAGCAAGCTGCGCCGGTCTGGCGTGCGAACGCCGGAATTGCCTGAGCAGTGTTCGGAGCGACTGCGATAGCAGAAACGCCGACCATTGCGAAGGCAGCAGCAGAAAGAAGAATCTTCTTCATTGTGTAACTATCCTCCAAGATTATTCGACTCGATGAGCCGGTAAAAACGATCTCCCTTTGGCATCCAACCCCTCTTCGACCTGCCGCCGGCTTGCATGCTCCCCATGACGCCGGTCGGCAGAAGGATACGCGGACCCCTCCGGTAGATGCGGCAAATCTGTGACATCTCCAGGCCATGGTCAACTTCGCCACACCCCGTATGTGTCACATTGCCACACGCATCTGACATTGGACATACAACGGCGCCGCTTTATCCGGCCAGCCCCGCCCACTATGCTCCGGCCATGTCATCATCCACCTGCACCTCCAATGCCCCGATCCGCCGCGAACAGCTGGCCGATATCTTCCGCGCCGGCTGCAAGCCGCGAGAGGCGTGGCGCATCGGCACCGAGCACGAGAAGATCGGCTTCTGCGTGGATACGCTGCGCCCGATCCCGTACGCAGGTGAGCGCAGCATCCGCCGTCTGCTGGAGGAACTGGCCGGCGGCGACTGGGAACCGGTGCTCGAACATGGGCAGCCGATCGCCCTGCAGATGCACAACGCCTCGATCACGCTGGAGCCCGGCGGGCAGCTCGAGCTTTCCGGCGCGCCGCTGCCGACGATCCACGACACCTGTCTGGAGGCCACCGAGCATCTCAGGCAGGTGCGTGCGGCAGGTAACGCGCTCGGCATCGGCTTTCTGACCCTGGGCTTCCAGCCCAAATGGCCGCGGGACGCCATCCCCTGGATGCCCAAGCAGCGCTATGCCGTGATGCGCACCTATATGCCCAGGGTCGGCGGCCACGGCCTGGACATGATGCTGCGCACCGCCACCACCCAGGCCAACCTCGACTTCGCCTCCGAGGCCGACATGGTCAGAAAGATGCGCGTGGGCATGGCCCTGCAGCCGCTGGTCAGCGCACTGTTCGCCGCATCCCCGTTCGTCGACGGCAGGCCCTCCGGCTACCTGTCCTACCGCTCGTACTGCTGGCAGGACACCGACCCCAAGCGCGCGGGCATCCCCGCCTGCGTATTCGCCGACGACTTCGGCTTCGAGGCCTATGTCGAATGGGCGCTCGATGCGCCAATGTATTTCGTCATCCGCGACGGCGAGTACGTCGATTGCGCCGGGGCCAGCTTCCGCGATTTCCTCGACGGCCGTCTGCCGCAGCGGCCAGGTGAACAGCCGACCTATGCGGACTGGGCCCTGCACCTGTCCACACTGTTCCCGGACGTGCGCCTGAAGGGCTATCTGGAGATGCGCGGCGCCGATGCCGGGCCGTGGCCGTGGATCTGCGCCCTGCCGGCGCTATGGAAGGGACTGCTGTACGATGAGCAGGCCCTGGACGAGACCTGGGCCATGGTCGGCGACTGGACGCATGCCGAGGTCCTGGACATGCGCAATCAAGTGCCGAAGACGGCGCTGTCCACGCCGTTCCGGGATACCACGGTACTGGCCCTGTGCGCGCGCATGGTCGACATCGCCCGCCGGGGGCTGGCGCGCCAGCGCTGCCTGAACGCGCGCGGCGAGGACGAGACGATCTTCCTGGCCCCGTTGATACGGGCGGTCGAGCGCGGGCGCACCCAGGCCGAGGACTGGCTGGAGCTGTACCACGGCCACTGGCGGGAAGACATCAGCCGCATCTTCGCCGAGGCGATGCATATCTAGCTAGATACGCGAAGGACTCCTGTCCTTCGCTTGGATCGCAACGGCGGCGCAGGCCCGCCTGCGCTTACGGCGCCAAGCGCCGCCGCAGTCCATGTGCGGATATGATGGCAGGCTGCTGCCTTTCTGCCTTATATCTCGCTGAGCTCGATGGCGTTGCCGTCCGGATCGCGGCAGAACAGCGCCTGTCTGCCGGACCGACTCGGGGTGTAGGTAACCCCGGCGGCATCGAGGTGTTCCCGGATCGCCTGCAGGTCTGAAACCGCCAGCGCCAGATGCCGGTCCCGCCCGCCATGGGCCGGCCGGGAGATGCCGGCATACGGATCATCGATCTGCATCAGGTGCAGCTGGGCGCCGCCATCCAGCGCGTAGAAGATGCCGGGAAAACCGAGATCCGGGCGCGCGTCCCGGCGTAGCCCCAGCACATCCTCGTAGAAGGCGGCGGCGGCTTCCAGGTCCGACACGATCAGGCCGACGTGGTGCAGGCGCATGCGTCCATGCTGCCCTGCCGCCGGGCCGGCCGGCAAGGCTCGTGCATGCGGCGGTTTACGGCGTGCGTCCGCGCCGCCACAATCCGGCCCCATGGGCGCAACCATTCTCGACGGCAAGGCGGTCTCCGAACGCCTGCGATCAGGGCTCCGGCAGGAGATCGAATCCCTGGCCGCCAGGCATGGGCGCAAGCCGGGGCTGGCCGTCATCCTCGTCGGCAACGATCCGGCCTCCGAGATCTATGTGCGCAACAAGAAGAACGCCTGCCAGGCGGTCGGCATCGAATCCTTCTCCCACGAGGAGCCGGCCACTATCACCCAGCAGCACCTGCTCGGCCTGATCGGCGAGCTGAACCGCAACCCGCTGGTCGACG
>DATLWN010000076.1:0-5794 GCA_035576305.1 Mariprofundaceae bacterium | reverse complement strand
TGTGGTGAGGGTTCGGCCAAGACCCTGTTCAAGCGCGCCGACCGGGAGAACGCCCGCTTCGTGCTGGTGCTTGGCGAGAACGAGATCGCGAATAAGGTGGTGACGCTGAAAAGCATGGCCTCCGGCGAGCAATGGACGATGACGCTGGCCGAGGCGGCGGCCGTTGTAACCCCCGGAGGTGCGCCATGACGATCCATAGGCTGATCGAGAACAACCGCCGCTGGGCGGCGCGCCTGAAGCAGTCCGATCCCGATTACTTCAAGCGCCGGGCCGAGTCACAGACGCCGGGCTACCTGTGGATCGGCTGCTCGGACAGCCGGGTGCCGGCCAACGAGGTGATCGGCGTGGAGCCGGGCGAGGTGTTCGTGCACCGCAACGTCGGCAATGTGGTCGTGCATACCGATTTCAACTGCCTGTCCGTGCTCGAGTTCGGCATCGAACAGCTGAAGATCGACGAGATCATCGTCTGCGGCCATTACGGCTGCGGTGCCGTCAATGCCGCGATGCAGAACCATGAGTACGGCCTGATCGACAACTGGCTGCGCCATATCAAGGATCTCTACGTGGCCTACCAGCAGGAACTGGAGCCGATCAGCGACCAGCAGCAGCGCATGGACCGCCTGTGCGAACTGAACGTGGCCCGGCAGGTGATCAGCGTGTGCCAGACGACGATCGTGCAGGATGCCTGGCGCCGCGGACGCAAGCTGACGGTGCACGGCCTGATCTATAACATCGAGGACGGGCATCTGATGGACATGGGCATCCGCATCAACGGGCCCGACCAGATCGCGCCCATCTACCGCATGCTGGAACCGCACCAGGATGCTTCGGAGGATGCCCGCATCGCCTGAGCAGCCGGCGACGGGATCCGGCGGAGGGGGACTATGACCTTGGGCTGTCCGTCCGTGGCACGATGAACGCGCTTTCCCCCATGATCCGGCGGCTGCTGGCCCCCCTGGCCGCCGCCTTGCGCGACCTGGCGCCGGTGGTCGTCGTGATCGTCGCCTTCCAGTCGCTGATCCTGAAGCAGCCGATCCCCGACCTGGGCGGCATGGTGATCGGCCTGGTGTTCGTGCTGCTGGGCCTGGCGCTGTTCGTGCGCGGCCTGGAGCTGGGGCTGTTCCCCATCGGCGAGGCGCTGGCCTTCGCCTTTGCCGAGCGCGGCAACCTGATCCTGCTGCTGGTCTTCTCGTTCCTGCTGGGCTTCGGCACCACGGTGGCCGAACCGGCATTGATCGCCATCGCCAACAAGGCGGCCGTCGTGGCGGCCAACGGCCATGTCATCGCCAACACGCAGGAAGCGATCCGCGGCTACGCCGGCGGCCTCCGGCTGACGGTGGCCGTATCGGTCGGGCTGGCGGTGGTGCTGGGGGTCATGCGCATCATCCTGGGCTGGCCCCTGCACTGGTGCATGGCGGCCGGCTACACGGCGGTGGTGGTGATGACGGGGTTCGCGCCGCCCGAGATCATCGGCATCGCCTACGATTCCGGCGGCGTCACCACCTCCACGGTCACGGTGCCGCTGCTGGCATCGCTCGGGGTCGGCCTGGCCATGGCCATCCGGGAGCGCAATCCCCTGCTCGACGGTTTCGGCCTGATCGCCTTCGCCTCCCTGCTGCCCATCCCGTTCGTGATGCTGTACGGCATGGTGGCCCGATGACGGAGGCATCGATGCTGGCGCGCTCCGTCAACCTGCTGGGCGGCACGCTGCTCGACGTCGGGCCGCTGATCGCCACCCTGTTCGGATTCCAGCTGCTGGTGCTGAAAAGGCCCATCCCCCATGCCTGGAAGGTGATGCGCGGGCTGGTGTACGTCATCGTCGGCCTGGTGCTGTTCCTGCTCGGGCTCGAGGAGGCGGTGTTCCCGCTGGGCGACATCATGGCCCGGCAACTGACCGATCCGGCCTTCCTGTTCGGCACGCCCGCGCACATGCCGGCCGTCGTGCACTGGCGGGACTACGGATGGGTGTATGCCTTCGGCTTCTGCATCGGCCTGTCGACGACGCTGGCCGAGCCGGCACTGATCGCCGTGGGCATGAAGGCCGAGGCGGTGTCCGGCGGCGCCATCTCCGCCTGGGGGCTCAGGGTGTCGGTGGCCGTCGGCGTGGCCATCGGCGTGGCCATCGGCTGCTTCCGCATCGTCACCGGCACCGATCTGTGGGTCTACATCATCGCCGCCTATGTGGTGGTGATCCTGCAGAGCCTGGTGGCGCCGCGGATCATCGTGCCGCTGGCCTACGATTCCGGCGGCGTGACGACCTCGACCGTCACCGTGCCGCTGCTGGCCGCGCTCGGCCTGGGGCTGGCCACGACCATCCCCGGGCGCAGCCCGCTGATCGACGGTTTCGGCCTGATCGCGTTCGCCAGCGTCTTTCCGATCATGAGTGTGATGGCCTATGCCCAGTTGAGCCAGTGGTGGGCACGCAGACAACCTTCGAAGGAGGAGCATGATGCGCTTTAAATTGTTGATAGCATTGGTGGATGAGAAGAAGACCGAGAAAATCATGACGGCCGCCCGCGAGGCGGGTGCCACGGGGGCCACGATCATCGGCTCGGCCAGAGGCGAGGGGCTGAACCCGCAAAAGACCTTTTTCGGGTTGTCACTGGATACGCATCGCGAGATGCTGATGTTCCTGGTCGAGGAACACCTGAGCCGCAAGATCCTGGAAAAGATCGCCGAGGTCGGCGAATTCGATTCCCAGCAGGATCGGGGCGTGGCCTTCCAGATGGATGTCGAGGACGTCGTCGGCCTGAAGAAACAGATCCAGACGCTGATGACCGAGGTGGAGGAGAAGCTATGAGTGCGACGCCGGAACGGGAAACCATCACCGTCAGGGACGTGATGAAGACGGAATACGATCTCGTCGAGGGCACGGCGACGGTCAGCGAGGCCCTGAAGCTGATGCAGCATGTCGAGACGAAGTGCCTGATCGTCAAGAAGCGGCACGAGAGGGACGAGTACGGCATCGTGGTGATCGCCGACATCGCCCGCCACGTGCTGTCGCAGAACCGCTCGCCCGAGCGGGTCAGCATCTACGAGGTGATGACCAAGCCGGCCGTGACCGTGCATCCGGACATGGACATCCGCTACGCCAGCCGCCTGTTCGGCCGGCTGGGGCTGTCGCGGGCGCCGGTGGTCGACCGCGAAGGCAATGTGATCGGTATCGTCAGCTATACCGACATGGTGCTGAAAGGCCTGATGCGCCTTGCATGATCCCCGCGATCGGGCATGACACCACCGGGCCGCGGGTGCTAGGTTCCGGGGCCTATGGCAGGGGATAAGACACAGAAGGACATCAAGGCCTTGCGCGCCGCCATCGACGCGGTCGACGACGAGATCCTGGCGCTGATCCACCGGCGCGCCTCGCTGGCCGCCGACGTGGGGGCGCACAAGCACGGCACGGGCGATGCCCCGTTCTACGTGCCCAGCCGCGAGGCGCAGATCATCCGCCGCCTGCTGGCCGAGAACGTGAAGCATGCGGGGGCCGAGCACGTGGCGCGGGTGCCGGACGAGGCGGTGCACGGCATCTTCCGCGAGATCATCGGCGCCTGCCTGGCGCTGGAGCACCCGCTGACCATCGCCTACCTCGGCCCGGAGGGCACCTTCTCGCACGCCGCGGCCACCCGCCAGTTCGGCGCCATGCCGCGCTATCACCCCTGCACCAGCCTGCGCATGGTGTTCGACGAGGTGGAGTCCGGCCGGGCCAGCTACGGCGTGGTGCCGGTGGAGAACGCCTTCGAGGGGGCGGTGACGTATACGCTCGACCTGTTCGCGGAAAGCGAACGGGACGTCTACATCTGCGCCGAGATCCTGCTGAGCATCAACGAGCACCTGTTCTCCTATGCCACGAGGCTCGAGGACATCCGGCTGGTGCTGTCCCATCCGCAGCCGCTGGCCCAGTGCAAGCAATGGCTGGAGACGAACCTGCCGTGGGCCACGACGATGGAGACCAGCTCCACGGTGCATGCGGCGCAGATGATCGACGAGGCACGCCGCCATCCCGGGGCGTCCGCGCAGGTGGACTGGCAGCATGCGGCGGCCATCGGCCCGTATGCGATCGTCGACCGTTCGGAACTGCCGTTGTTCTGCAAGAACATCGAGGACCATCACGGCAATACCACGCGCTTCTACGTGATCGGCAAGCACGATTCCCCGCCCAGCGGCGAGGACCGCACGGCGCTGGTGATGTCGATCAGGGATGAGCCGGGGGCGCTGCATACGCTGATCAGGCCCCTGGCCGAGCGCGGCATCGGCCTGACGCGCATCGAGTCCCGTCCGTCGAAGAAGAAGCTGTGGGAGTACGTGTTCTTCATCGACCTGATCGGGCATCGCGACGATCCGGCCGTGGCCGAGGCTCTGGCCGAGATCCGTGCCATATCCGGTACCTGGCTGAAGGTGCTCGGGTCCTATCCGGTATCGCGGACGCTGTAGCATGGGTGCGGATGCGGTGAACTGGGCGGCGCGCGCCGTCCCCCAGACGGCGGGGCTGCATCCGTACGTGCCGGGCAAACCGGTCGAGCAGCTGTTGCGCGAGAAGGGCCTGGATCATGCCGTCAAGCTGGCCTCGAACGAGAACCCCTTCGGCCCGTCGCCGAAGGCGGTAGAGGCGATCCGCCGCAGCGCCTCCGGGGTGCACCGCTATCCGGACGGCGATTCCCGCCGGCTGAAGGAGGCGCTGGCCGGGCTGCACGGCGTCAGCCCGGCGCACATCCTGCCGGGCAACGGCTCCAACGAGGTGCTGGAGCTGGTGATCCGCACCTTCGCCGGCCCGGGTGACGAGGTGGTGTACAGCCGGCGCGGTTTCATCGTCTATGCCCTGGCCACGCAGGCGGCGGGGGCCAGCGGCATCGCCGTGCCGGAGGCCGACGGCCTGGCGCACGATCTGGAGGCGATGGCCGGGGCGCTGAGCGCGCGCACCAAGATCGTCTGCATCGCCAATCCCAACAACCCGACGGGGACATGGATCGACGGCGCCACGCTGCAGGCGTTCCTGGACCGGTTGCCGCGCGAGCTCGTGGTGATCCTGGACGAGGCCTACTACGAATACGTGATGATCGAGCAGGGGGGGTATGCCCCGGTGCACCATCCGGGGCTGGTGTTGTGCCGGACCTTCTCCAAGGCCTACGGGCTGGCCGGCTGCCGCATCGGCTATGCGGTGGCGGCCCCGGATATCGTGGCCCTGGTCAACCGTTTCCGCGAGCCGTTCAATATCAGCCTGCTGGCGCAGGAGGCGGCCCTGGCCGCGCTTGCCGATCGCGACTGGGTGCTGGAGCGGGTGGCGCTGTGCAATGTCGAGCGCCTGCATCTGGAGGCCGCCATGGCGGAGCTCGGTATCCTGGCCGCGCCCTGCCGCGGCAATTTTGTGCTGTTGCGCCACGCCGCCGCCGGATTGATTTTGCAGCGGCTGGAGGATCAGGGCATCATACCGCGTCCGCTCGGGCCTTACGGCATGCCGGATGACCTGCGCATCACGGTGGGCACGCCCGAGGAGAACGAGGTCCTGCTGGCGGCCCTGCCATCCATCCTGGATTCGCTCGACTAGGAGAACATCCCTTGGCGCATGCCCTCGAACATCTTGCCATTATCGGTGTCGGCCTGATCGGCGGCTCGGTGGCGCGCAGCCTGCGTGCAGCCGGCCATGTCGGGCGCATCACCGGCATCGGCCGGGATGCACGGCACCTGGAGAAGGGCCGGGAGCTCGGCGTCGTCGATGACTGCACGACCGATATCGCCGCCGGCGTGGCCGGTGCCGATGCCGTGCTCGTCAGCGCGCCGATGGGGGCCTACGACACGG
>DATLWN010000075.1:0-5980 GCA_035576305.1 Mariprofundaceae bacterium | reverse complement strand
ATGCCGCTGCCCAGCCCCTCACCGCGGCCGGCGGCAAGCCGGGTGCCGGCGTCGGCCGCGCCCGCGGTCAGGACGGCGAAGCGGTCGGAAAGCCGCGAGGACAGCAGCACCAGGCCGAACAGGGCCAGCAGCACCAGTGAGCCGTTCCTGATCGTCCCGGTATCGATGCCGGTCAGCGCCACCAGCTGGCGCGCGGCGATGGCGAAGGCGCTGAAGGCCAGGACGAACCCAATGATGATGCCGTACGGCCGCTGGCGGCCGCCGTCGCTCGAGGCGGCCAGCACCAGCGGCAGCACCGGCAGGATGCAGGGCGAGGCGATCAGCGTCACGCCCTCGAGGAAGGCCAGTCCGATATCGATGCCGTGCATGCCTCAGCCCTCGTCCGCGATAAAACGCAGCGCGATACCGTTGTTGCAGTACCTGAGGCCCGTGGGCGGCGGGCCGTCCTTGAACACATGGCCCTGATGGCCGCCGCAGCGGGCGCAGTGGTATTCGGTGCGCGGGATGATCAACCGGTAATCGGCCTTCGTCGCGACATGGCCGGCCAATACGTCATAGAAGCTCGGCCAGCCCGTGCCGCTGTCGAACTTGAAGCGCGACGGGAACAGCGCCAGCCCGCAGCCCGCGCACACATACGTGCCGGGGCGCTTCTCGTGCTCCAGCGGACTGGTATACGGCTGCTCGGTGCCGGACTCGCGCAGCACATGGTACTCGGCCGGCGTCAGCAGCCGACGCCACTCGGCATCGCTTTTGACGACCGGTTCGATCTTCCCGTCCTGCATCACCGTACCCCCTGCATCCTGCGCCGCCGCCAGGGCCTGCACCGGCCTGAAGAGGCGCGAGAACGCCAGCAGGCCCACGCCGCTGGCCAGCCAGGTCATCAAGGCGCGCCTGCGCTCGTTGTCCAACCCCGGCTCGGCATCGTTTGTTTGTTTCACAGACATAGGATACTCCCGGCCGGTCATCGCCGGCATAACCCGTGGTCGCGGCCGGCCGCCATTTCTTACGACCGATCCCTTCCCGCCGGCTGAGCTTGCCGCGGGGGGCGATCGCTGCAACGCTGCGGGGCATGGCTGGTGCTTCCGATATCGGCTTCCCGTACGTGGCGCAGCCGGATGCGCGCGTGCTGATCCTGGGCTCGATGCCCGGCGCGGCCTCCCTGGCGGCGACGCAATACTACGCCCATCCGCGCAACGCCTTCTGGCCGCTGATGGGGGAGATGCTGCGCTTCGACGCCGGCCTGCCCTACGCCGAACGCCTGCAGGCCCTGCAGGAAGCCGGCATCGCCCTGTGGGACGTCGTGCACCGCTGCCACCGCCCCGGCAGCCTCGATGCCGATATCCGCCACGACACGGTCGAGGCCAACGATTTCCCCGCCTTCTTCCGCGACCATGCCCGGATCCGTGCCATCTTCTTCAACGGCCAGACGGCGGCCGCACTGTACCGCCGCCATGTGCTGCCGCAGCTTAGCGGCCCGTGGCGCGATCTGCCCCGGCACGTGCTGCCCTCCACCAGCCCGGCCCACGCCGGGCGCTCGCCCGCCGAGAAGCTCGCCATCTGGAGACAGATCGCCGATGCGCTGCGGGCCGGGGGTTGAAATCCGATCCCATCGACCCGATAAACTGGCCAGAGACTTGGGAGGTCCACGATGAGCGATAGCAAGCAAACCCTTCAATTCCAGGCCGAGGCCAGGCAGCTGCTGGACCTGATGATCCACTCGCTGTACTCGAACAAGGAGATATTCCTGCGCGAGCTGATCTCCAATGCCTCGGATGCGGCCGACAAGCTGCGCTTCGAGGCGGCGACCGACGACAGCCTGTACGAGGGCGACGCCGATCTGCACGTGCACGTGGCCGTGGATGGCGAGGCGCGCACCATCACCGTGCGCGACAACGGCATCGGCATGAGCCGCGACGAGGTCGTGGACAACATCGGCACCATCGCCCGCTCCGGCACCCGCCAGTTCCTCGAAACCCTGTCCGGTGACCGCGAGAAGGACGCCCACCTGATCGGCCAGTTCGGCGTCGGCTTCTATTCCGCCTTCCTGGTGGCCGATCACGTCACGCTCATCACGCGCCGGGCCGGCATGGGCCCCGAGCACGGCGTGCGCTGGGAATCGGCGGGCGACGGCGAATACACGCTCGAAACCATCGAGGCTCCGGCGCGCGGCACCGAGATCACCCTGCACCTGCGCGAGGATGCCGGCGAGTTCCTCGATCCCTGGCGCCTGCGCGCCATCGTGCACAAGTATGCCGACCACATCCCCTTCCCGATCCGCATGGACAAGGCGGGCGACGAGGAAGGAGAGGAGACGGTCAACCAGGCCTCAGCGCTGTGGACGCGCCCGAAGGCCGAGCTGTCCGACGAGGACTACGCCAACTTCTACAAGCACGTAGCCCACGATTTCGAGGCGCCGCTGGCCTGGACGCACCAGAGGCTGGAGGGCAAGTACGAATACACGCTGCTGTTCTACCTGCCGAGAAGCGCGCCGTTCGACCTGTGGCAGTCCGATGCCCGGCATGGCGTGAAGCTGTACGTGCGCCGCGTGTTCATCATGGAGGCCAACGAGAGGCTGCTGCCGCGCTACCTGCGCTTTCTGCGCGGCGTCATCGACTCGAGCGACCTGCCGCTGAACGTATCGCGTGAGATCCTGCAGCACAGCCCGGCCATGGAGGCGATGAAGAAGGGTGCGACCAGCCGCGCCCTGGGCTGGCTGGAGGAGCTGGCCAGGGACAGGGCGGAGGATTACGCCGCGTTCTGGGGCGAGTTCGGCACCTGCCTGAAGGAAGGCATCGTCGAGGATGCGGCCAACCGCGAGAAGATCGCCGGCCTGCTGCGCTTCTCTTCCACCGAGAACGAGGCCCAGGCGGTATCGCTGGCCGACTACATCGGCCGCATGAAGCCGGGCCAGGATACGGTCTACTACATCACCGCCGAATCGCTGGCTGCGGCCCAACACAGCCCGCATCTGGAGATCTTCCGCAAGAAGGGCATCGAGGTGCTGCTGCTTCACGATCGCATCGACGAATGGCTGACCGCCCACCTGGGCGAATACGACGGGAAACGGCTGCAGTCCATCGCCAAGGGCGAGCTCGACCTGTCCGGCATCGGTGAGGAGAACGAGCAAGAGAAGCAGGAACAGCAGGAAAAGGAGAAATCCGCCGGCCCGGCGGCCGAGAAGCTCAAAGAGGCCCTGGGCGAGCGCGTCAAGGACGTGCGCATCACCAGCCGCCTGACCGAATCACCGGCCTGCCTGATCTCCGACAGCTTCGACATCAGCACCAACCTCGAACGCATCCTGAGAGAGGCGGGGCAGAACGTGCCGGAGATGAAACCGATCCTCGAGATCAACCCTGACCATGCCCTGATCAAGCGTCTGGCCAAGATGCGCTCCAAGGAAAAGATCGGCGACTGGGCGCAGATCCTGTTCGACCAGGCCGTGCTGGCCGAAGGGGCGCTCCCCGAGGATCCGGCCGGCTTCGTGCGCCGCATCAACGCCCTGCTGGCGGACTGAACACCGCTGCCGGCCGGGAACGACCCCCGGCCGGCCTAATCCCCAGCACGCCCATGGCCTTTTTCCGTGCGAAATGGGCGGCAGTGGCCTTGACCCGGACCCGGCCATGGCCTTCAATCGTTGAGCACCCAAAAGGAGTTTTCATGGCAGGCAAAGCGAGCGAAACCCCTTTTCTGACCGACATCCGCACTCTGCGCAAGCGCGCCCGCAAGCATATCGAGAACGGCGCCGTCACCGAGGGCTACAAGGCCGACCGCACTACAGTGGTGAGGCTGCTGAACGAGGCCCTGGCCACCGAGATCGTCTGCGTGCTGCGCTACAAGCGCCATTACTTCATGGCCAGCGGCATCAACGCCCAGGGCGCGGCCCAGGAGTTCCTACAGCACGCGAACGAGGAGCAAATGCACGCCGACCAGATCGCCCAGCGCATCGTGCAGCTCGGCGGCGAACCGAACTTCTCCCCGGAGGGCCTCTTGACCCGCAGCCATGCCGAGTACGTCGAGGGCGAGTCGCTGGTGGACATGATCCGCGAGGATCTGGTGGCCGAACGCGTGGCCATCGACAGCTACTGCGAGATGATCGCCTATCTGGGCAACGACGACCCGACCAGCCGCCGCATGCTGGAGACCATCCTCGCCATGGAGGAGGAACATGCCGACGACCTGGTCAGCCTGCTCGAAGAGATGGTGAAGTAGGCCAGCCGGGGGAATGGCGATCCGCATCAAGCGCGTCTACGATGAAGCGGATTGCGCCGACGGCTTCCGGGTGCTCGTCGACCGCCTGTGGCCGCGCGGCCTGGCCAAAGGCGATGCCAGGATCGATTTGTGGGCCAAACAGGCCGCGCCGTCCGCGGCGCTGCGCAAATGGTTCGCCCACGATCCGGACAAATGGCAGGAGTTCCTGCATCGCTATTTCGCCGAGCTGGACGCCAGGCCCGAGGACCTGGCCTCGCTGGAGGACGCGGCGCGCCACTGCACCGTCACCCTGCTCTATGCCGCCCGGGACACCCTGCACAACCATGCCCTGGCCCTGAAGACCTACCTGGATACCAGGCTCCCGGCGCCCTCGGACAGCTGAGCGCAGGGCCGTGCGCTCAGCCCGGCCCGGCATCCCCCCGATGAAACAGCAGCTTGGCGCGGTATTCCTCCGGGTCCTTGACCTGCGTCATCGCGCCAGGCCGAGGATACAGCGCATCGAACAGCCGGGAGGTCCAGAAGCGCAGCGCGGCCAGGCGCAGCAGCACGGGTATCGCCGCATGCTCCGCCGCCTCCAGGGGCCGCACCGACTCGTAGCCCGCCAGGAACGCCTGCATGCGCGCCCCGTCCCCCTGATCCGGCACCACCGACACCGCCAGGGCGTTCAGGGCGATGGCGATGTCCATGGCATAGGCATCGTCGCAGGCATAATAGAAGTCGATGACGCCGGACACCGCATCGCCCTCGAACAGGATGTTGTCGCAGAAGTAATCGGCATGCACCACGCCGCCGGGCAGCGCCTGTTCCCGCCGCCGGTCCTGCCAGACGAGTTCGTCGGTGAGCAGGTCCGCCGCCGCCTCGCCGTAGCGGGCGGCCACATCATCCCGCATGCCCTGGATGCGCGATTGCAGCCAGGCGAATCCGGTCGGGTTCGGGCGCCGCTCGGAAAAATCCGCACCCGCCCGATGCAGCTGCGCCAGGATGCGCCCGGCATCGTGCAGCTGCGCCGCATTCAACCGTTCCACGGTGCGCCCGGGCAGGCACGAGATGATGCAGCCCCACTTATGATCCATCCCGCCGTGAGCCGTGAACAGCAGCGAGCCGTCACTGCGCACCATCACGTCCGGACAGGAAAGCCCGCGGCCGGCCAGGTGGCGCATCAGGTGCATGAAATACGGCAGCTCGTCGGCCTGCATGCGCTCGAACACGGTCAGCACGAAGCGCCCGGTATCGGTGTCGATGAAGAAATTGCTGTTCTCGATACCGGCGGCGATCCCCTGGTGGGCGCGATATCCCCCCAGCGCGTAGCTGGCGAGGATGGCCTCGATGTCGGCACGGGACAGATCGGTGTAGACGGACATGGGCAGCAAGCATGCGGTGTCGGCGAAAAAAATGCCACGTGTTCATTGTTCGCCGGGCGCGCAGCGGCTATGTTTCGACATTCCTATGACACGGGTCTCCAATGGATAAGATCTTCATCCAGGGCGGCGTACCGCTCTCCGGTTCCATCGAGGCCAGCGGGGCCAAGAATGCCGCGCTGCCGCTTCTGGCCGCCGCCATCCTCGCCGACGGGCCGGTGGTCTATCACCGCATCCCGCACCTGAAGGACATCACGACGATGATGACGCTGCTGGTGCACCAAGGTGCCGAGGTCACCTACGACGACAAGTCCAGGCTGACAATCGATGCCCGGCACGCCACCAAATCCGAGGCCCCGTACGACCTGGTGAAGACCATGCGCGCCTCCTCGCTGGTGCTGGGCCCGCTGCTG
>DATLWN010000074.1:0-9097 GCA_035576305.1 Mariprofundaceae bacterium | reverse complement strand
CGTGCGCTCGGCAGACCTGCACTGGCCGGTGGCGCCGTTCGTGGCCGCATGCGGCATGCTGGTGCCCGCGATGCTGCTGCTCGTCCATGTGACATCCCGCCATCCCGCCTAGCCGGGGCTCCGGGTTTCTTAGGCCCGCTGGCGGCGCCGCATCCCCGATTGCCTCAGCCAGGCGCCGGTGGCGCTGAGCACGAACAGGATGCACAGGGCCAGCACCACGGTGGCGCCGGAGGGCCAGTTGTAGGCATAGGAGACCAGCAGCCCCACCAGGGTGCCGCCGAGCGAGAAGCCGAGGCTGATCGCCCACAGCGTGCCGAGGCTGCGTCCCCAGAACCAGGCGCAGGCGGCCGGCAACACCATCAGCCCGGTGGTCAGCACGATGCCCGCCAGCTTCACGCACAGGATCACGGCCAGCGCCACGACGCCATGCAGCACGAAGCGGTAGCTCGATACGGGGATGCCGCTGGCGGCGGCGGCAGTAGCGTCGAAGGCGATGGCCCACCAGGCTCGGGCGGCCAGCAGCAGGCTGCCCAGCACCGCGGCGGCGGCGACATACAGCCAGACGACGTCGCCGTGGGAGATGGTCAGGATGTTGCCGAACAGCCATCCGAACAGGTCCACCTGGTAACGGTTGGTGGTGGACAGCAGCACGATGCCCAGGGCCATGGCGCCGGCGAACAGCAGGCCGGTGCCGGCATCGTTGTTCAGGCGCAGGTTGCCGGTGGTCGAGGGGATCAGCAGCCAGGCGACGGCGAGGGCCGTGGCCGTGACGGTCGGCAGCAGCGGCAGCGCCAGCACCACGGCCAGGCCGAGGCCGGCCAGCGAGGCGTGCGAGACGCCGACCACCAGAAAGGACAGGCGATGGGCCAGGATCATCACCGAGATGCTGGCCGTGGTGATGGCGATCAGCAGCGAGGGCACGAGGGCGCTGCGCATGACCTCGCTGGCCAGGAAATGGGAGATCAGGTCCGTCATCAGTGGCGATGCGCCGTGGATGATGCCGGCGGTTCGGAGACGCAGCCGATGCAGCGGGTGTCGTGGGCGATCACGTGCATGTGCTCGCCGTACATGGCATGCCAGATATCCTCCGGGATCTGCTCGCCCTTCATCGCATGGCAGTGGATGCGGCGGTTCAGGCAGGCCACCGAATCGACATGGCCGGTGATGGCGGCGATATCGTGCTCGACCATGATGATGGCCATGCCGTTCTCGTCGCACAGGTGGCGGAGCAGGCGATAGAGGCGGTCCTGGGCCGGGGCATCGAGGGCGGCCGATGGCTCGTCCAGCAGCAGCAGCCTGGGGCGGCTGACCAGGGACTTGGCCAGGCGCACCCGCTGGCGCTGGCCGCCCGACAGCTGGCGGAAATCCCGGTCCGCCAGACCGGCGATGTCCACCTGCTCCATGGCCCACACGATGTCCTCCTGCGCTGCTGGCCGGCGCCAGAGCGGGCTGGCGTAGCCGGCGGCGCCCATGGTGACGACATGGCGGACGCTGACCGGCAGTTTCGGCAGGTCGTCATGCAACTGTGATAAAAAACCGATCTGTTGCAGCAGTTGCCGGCGGTTCAGGCGCCGCAGGGGTTGCCCGAACAGCTCGATGCTTCCCTTGGCGGGTTCGATCAGGCCGGCGATCACCGACAGCAGGGTGCTCTTCCCGGCGCCGTTCGGGCCGACGATGCCCAGGAAATGCCCGGCTTCGAGCTCCAGTTCGATGTCCTGCAGGATCGGCGTCTGCACAGGCCCCACCGACACGCCGGACAGCTTCAGCACGGGTGGGCTCATGGCTGCAACCGCTTCAGGTTGTCCTGCATCAGGTCATTCCAGCGCATGCTGTTCGTGCCCAGGGCATCGAGGGTGATCCTGTGCAAGGGCTGGTCGCTGTGGCCGACAATCCAGTCCAAGGCGCGGTTGTCGTGGCGGGCCTCGGCGATCAGCAGCACATTCGGATGCGCATCGACGATCTGCAGGGCGCGATCGAGATCACGGGGTCCGAATTCCTGGCCATGCCTGTGGGACTCGAGCACCGCCCGCACCGGTACCCCCATCAGCTCGCACAGCGGCTGCCATGACGGGTGCTGCATGATGACGCCGTCGTTGTGGTAGGGGGCGAGCGCCTTCTGCCAGGCCGCCTCGATGCGCCGGGTTTCGGCGATGGCGGCGGGCAGGCGTGTCCGGATCGATGCAGCATGGGAGGGATAGATCCTCTCGAGCGCCGCGGCCAGGCGGGGGAGGGCGGCCCGCACCCGGTCCGGGCGGGTCCAGCCGTGGCTGGCGTCCGGCCACAGATCGAGGGTGGTGGCAGGCGTCTCCAGGCCGGACCAGCCGCCATCGTCACGGGAGGCCCGGATGAACAGGGTCGCCTGCATCAGCGATTCGGTGGCCTTCGGGGGCATCTGGAAATGGTGGGGATCGGCCGTGGGCGGCAACAGCACCGTGACCTCGGCCTGCGTGTCGAGCATGCGCACCAAGCCGCCCAGCGGCGGCAGCGTGACGACGACCCCCGCCCAGGACAGGGCCGGAGCCAGCAGCATGACCCATGCCATGATGGCAAGATACAGCAGGCCTTTGCCCGGAATCGTGATGCACAATCGCCTTTTAGCGATTGTCGCTCTATTATCCGGGGAGGCCCGAAGCGCAGAGGGCCGGCGTTTGCGATCGGATGCGGATGATGAGGGTGTCATGAAGGGACGTCCGGGAACGAGGCCGACGCAGATCAGCATCGATGGGGGGCTGGGACAAACATGGTGTCTATGCTAGGCAGGGCGCGGCATCCACGCAATGACAGCGCCGCGGATGACGCGGATCGAGGGTTGGCGCGGCCATGATATCGCCCGATTATTTTGATCAGCGCTGGAGTTGGTACCAGCCGATCCTCGGCCGGGGGGAAAACCCGGCCAACCGCTGTCACGTCGATGTCCGGCGCCTGCCGTTGCGCGTGCCGGGGCAGGATGCGCGGGAATACATCCCCTTTGCGCTGCATTCCCAGTTGCAGCAGACGCTTTCCCAGTCCCTGTCGCGTCTGCAGGACCATGCGGTCCGCTATATCGTCAAGGGCGAGAAGGTGTCGGCCCATCAGCTGCCCCAGACCGATGCCGAATCGCGGGCGATGATCCACTACCTCAGGGAGAAGTACCCGCATATCTCGAGAAACCTGCTGCACCACTGGTGCGCCGACGAAAAGGGTGCGCCGGCCCTGCTGAAGATGTGGCAGGACATGTGGTTGCGCGGCTGGCAGCAGGAGAAGGCGGACATGGCCCCCTGGGTGCCGGCGGTCAACGTGCTGCTGCTGCGCCTGATGCGCGAGTCGCTCGCCCGCCTGCCGAAGGAGCAGATGGAGCAGATATCCCATGCCCTGCTGTGCATCCTCGGCGGCTTGTATCACTGGGCCCTGATGGCCTTTCTGAAGCAGCATGCGGACGGCACGGTGGAGGTGACCCGCATCGCCACCTACGAGTCCATGGTGCTGCCCGCCACGCCGATGGCCTTCATGATGCACCAGCCGGACGATGCGCTGCTCGGCGACGATCGGCAGATCATCATGGCCTACGGCCTGGAGCCGGACCTGGTGCCGCGCATGCGCAGCCTGCGCAAGAAACTCGGTCCCAAGAACGAGGCCGGCATGCTGGTGCTGCTGAGCAAGGATCGCCTGGGCGGGCACCTGCTGCGTCGCAGCTGGGCCCGCCTGGCCTTGTGGGATCTGGCGGAGAAAACGGGCGAGGGCGCATGGATGCGCTGGGTGCTGAACGCGAAACTGCTGGACCAGCTGATGACGTCTCCCGACCAGCTGGAGCCCGCATTCGTGGAGATGCTCGAGGCGAACCGCCAGCATCCCATCGCCGCATGGCTGCTGCACGAGCGTGGCGGTGGCGGCCTGTTCCGCAAGGGCGGCGGCGGGGAGCCGTGGCTGCACGATGACCGTACCCTGCAGGCCTTCCGGGTGTTCGAGGAGGACGTGCTGGTGGAGATCGCCAGGCGCCAGGCGGAACGGCTCTGGCTTGACCAGATGCCGGCCATTGCCGGCAAGGCGCGGGGGAACGAGGCCGACAAGCTGCTGGAGGCCGCGTACAAGGACGGCAAGATCGTATTCCTGCTTCCTGGAACGGAGGCCTCGCTGCATAGCGGTGTGAGGCTGTCGTCCAAACAGGGCTGCCTGATGATCGACTGGTCCGATTACCTGGCGGCGATCACGTCCCTGCAGGGCGATGCAGCCGGCTTTTTTAGCAAGGATTTCCTGCCCGGCGTGCTCAGGCGCACCGATGCCAGCGGAAAGGTGTTCACGGACAGCCTTTCCGCCGCAGGCTGCACGCTGCGCGGGCCGGTGATGCCGCTGGTGGAGATCGGCCTGGTGCTGCGTCAGCAGATGCGCGAGTGGTATCTGGAAGCGGGCGGATCCCAGGCCGAGGGAGAGGACGGGATGCCGACGGTGTCCATGTGCCTGGCCCTGGTGGGCGAGTGGACCTATGCCGAGAGCGCACAGGCCGGCCCGGCGGCCCGCCGCCTCGCCTTCAGCCTGGCGGTACCGCAGGCATCGGCCGGCCTGGGTCGCGATGGCGGCACGGGCAGGCTGGCGGCATACCGGGATGCCAAGACCGGCCGGAAGCCCCATGGCAGCGTGCGGGTGGAGAGCGTCGATACCGGTACCGGACAGCGGGTCCAGTTGTTGTACAACGGCGGCTTCGCCCTGACGGCGTCCGCGGTGTCGGAACTGACCTCGGCCGTGCGCGAGCGGGCAAGCGTGCGCGAGCACCGCATGGATCGCGAGGTTGCCCAGTCCGTGTTGCGCGAGTTCCGTCTGCCGGAGGGGCAGTTCGACCTGTTCAGCATCCAGCAGGGTGCGGAGGGCATGCCGGTGCTGCTGCTGTTGGTCGGGCGTCCCTGCCTGTCCGGCGTGGATGTGGATCTGTACGAACTGCTCGATCCGAATTCGCCGGCGGCGCTGCGCATCTTCGAAGAAGGCCTGCCCCGCTGGCGTTGACCATGTCCGAGGCCGGTTCCCGCGACGGAAACCCGGCAGCTGTTCCATTTCTGCCGGAGGCGGCCGCCTGGCTGGGGGCTGCGGCCCTGCCGTCCCGGCTGGCCGTGGCCTGGTCCGGGGGTGCGGATTCCACGGCGCTGCTGCTGGCCCTGCTGTCGCAGGGGTATCGGGTGGAGGCGTGGCATATCGACCACGGCTGGCGGGCGGATTCGGCGTCCGAGGCCGAACAGCTCGGGCAACGTGCCATGCAATGGGGGGTGCCGTTTTTCAGCGCCCGCTGCCCGGCGGTGTCCACCGGCAATCGCGAGGCGGCGGCCCGCGATTTCCGCTATCGCCAATTCGCGGCCTGGGCCGGGTCCCACGATGTGCATGCGCTTTGTCTGGCCCATCACCGCGAGGATCAGGCGGAAACCATCTGCCTGCGCATGCTGCAATGGTCCGGTGTCCACGGCATCCGCGGCATGGCGCAGATGCGCGATGCCGGCCATCTGCGGCTGTACCGTCCCTTGCTGCATGTGCCGCGCCGGGATTTGAGAGCGGCACTGAGGCAAGCCGGCGTATCCTGGTTCGAGGATCCGAGCAACCGGGATCTGAGCCTGTGGCGCAACCGCATCCGGCACCGCCTGTTCCCGGCCATGCATGCGGCGGGAACGGATCCGTGCAAGCTGTTCCTGCGCTGGGGCGAACAGGCCGCGAGGCTCGCCGCCGTGATCGACGCCGGGGTGGCCGGGGTGCCGATGGTCCATGCCGCCGGCAGCGTGTCGGTGGCATGGCATGACTGGTCGGCGCTGGTGCCGCCGGCACGGGCGCGGCTGTTGCAGAGGATGATGCGCGCCGCGCTCGGGGAGGGGGTGGTGCCCGGCCGCCGCCATATCCGCATGGTCGAGGCCTGGTCCGTCAGGAGCGGCGCCGGCGGCCTGGATCTTTCGCGCTGCCGCCTGCAGCGCCGCAAGGGGCGCCTGTATCTCGTGCCAGTGGCAGAAAGCCACGGAAATCCGGGCATGATTGGCGATTCATCGAATTTTCATGCAAGCTAGGCATGTTTTTTGTGTGCTTGTGTTGCCGGACCGAGCGTAGTTGAATACAGATAACGGATGGTCAGGGCCCGCTCCCTGAAGCAGAGGTAGTACGGAATGGGAAAAAATTTGCTGTTGTGGCTGGTCATCGGTCTGACCATGATGAGCCTGTTCAACATGTTCAGCGCGCCGATGCAGAAGGGCGAGAAGATGTCGTACTCGACCTTCATGGAGCGCGTGGATCAGGGCATGGTGGAGACGGCGACGATCAAGGATCACCTGGTCGCCGGGCAGTACCGCAACACGCAGGGTGAACTGAAAACCTACCAGGTGCAGGTGCCGCCCGACGATTCCACGCTGACCAAGCGCCTGCTGGACAACCATGTGGTGGTCAATGTGGAGGAGCCGGAGCAGGTGCCGTTCTTTCTGTCGGTGCTGATCTCCTGGTTCCCGATGCTGCTGCTGATCGCCGTCTGGGTGTTCTTCATGCGTCAGATGCAGGGCGCCGGCAAGGGCGGCGCGCTGTCGTTCGGCAAGAGCCGCGCCAAGATGCTGACCGAGAACAAGAACCGCGTGACCTTCGAGGACGTGGCCGGCTGCGATGAGGCCAAGCAGGAGGTCACCGAGGTCATCGAGTTTTTGCGCGATCCGTCGAAGTTCACGCGCCTGGGCGGCAAGATCCCGAAGGGCGTGCTGCTGGTCGGCCCTCCGGGCACCGGCAAGACCCTGCTCGCCCGCGCCATCGCCGGCGAGGCGGAGGTGCCGTTCTTCTCGATCTCCGGTTCCGATTTCGTCGAGATGTTCGTCGGTGTCGGCGCCTCGCGCGTGCGCGACATGTTCGACCAGGCCAAGAAGCAGGCGCCGTGCATCGTGTTCATCGACGAGATCGACGCCATGGGCCGCCATCGCGGCGCCGGCATCGGCGGCGGCAACGACGAGCGCGAGCAGACGCTGAACCAGCTGCTGGTCGAGATGGACGGCTTCGAGTCCAACGAGGGCGTGATCCTGGTGGCGGCGACCAACCGCCCGGACGTGCTCGACCCGGCGCTGCTGCGCCCGGGCCGTTTCGACCGCCAGGTGGTGGTGCCGACGCCGGATATCGGCGGCCGCGAGCAGATCCTGAAGGTGCACATGCGCAAGGTGCCGCTGTCCGCCGACGTCGAGGTCAAGACCCTGGCCAGGGGCACGCCCGGCTTCTCGGGCGCGGATCTGGCCAATCTGGTCAACGAGGCGGCGCTGAATGCGGCGCGCCTGAACCGGGACAAGGTGTCCAAGGCGGATTTCGAGTCGGCCAAGGACAAGGTCATGATGGGTACCGAGCGCCGTTCGATGATCCTGTCGGACGAGCAGAAGCGGACCACCGCCTACCACGAGGCCGGGCATACGCTGGTGGCCAAGAACCTGAAGCACGCCGATCCGGTGCACAAGGTCAGCATCATCCCGCGCGGCCGTGCGCTGGGCGTGACCATGCAGCTGCCGACGGAGGACCGCTTCAACCATGACCGCGAGTACCTGGAGGACCAGATCGCCATCATGATGGGTGGACGCCTGGGCGAGGAGCTGGTGCTCAAGCAGATGACCACCGGCGCCTCGAACGATTTCGAGCGTGCGACGCGTCTGGCCAGGAACATGGTCACGATGTGGGGCATGAGCGAATCGATGGGTCCGATGGTCTACGGCGACCGCGAGGAGGAGATCTTCCTCGGGCGTGAGGTGACGCGTCACCAGAATATCTCCGAGGATACCGCGCGCAGCATCGATACCGAGGTGCGGCGCCTGATCGATACCAACTATGCCCGGGCCAAGAAGATCCTGACGGATCACATGGATGAGCTGCATCATCTGGCCGAGGCGCTGATCGAGTACGAGACGCTCGAGGACGACGAGATCGACCAGGTGATGGCGGGCAAGAAGCTGCACCGCGAGGTGCCGCCGGAGAAGCCGCGTACGCCGCCGCCGTCCGCCTCCGCGCCGGCGTCGACGAAGCCGCCGGTGGAGATCAAGGGCAAGGAAGCCGGCCAGGAGGGCTGATGCCGGCATTATCACGCTGGCACCGGCCGCCCGGCGGCGATGCCTGGATCATGGGGGTGCTCAACTGCACCCCCGATTCATTTTCGGACGGCGGGCAGTATCTGGATACCGACGCGGCGGTGGCCCATGGCCTGTCCCTCCGGGAAGCCGGGGCCCGGCTGATCGACGTCGGCGGTGAATCGACGCGGCCGGGGGCCGGGGCCGTATCCCTGGAAGAGGAATTGAGCCGCGTGATCCCGGTCGTCCGTGCCCTGGCGGATGCGGGATGCCGGGTATCGGTGGATACCACCAAGGCTGCGGTGATGCGCGTGGCCTGCGAGGCCGGGGCGGTGATGATCAACGATGTGACAGCTCTGGGCGGCGATGCGGATGCCCTGGCCGTGGCCGCCGAGACCGGCGTCGATGTCTGTCTGATGCATATGCGGGGAACACCGCGCACGATGCAGGAGCATCCGCATTACGATGATGTCGTCGTCGAGGTCCGGGACTTCCTTGCCCGGCGCCTCGAGGCCTGCCTGGCTGCCGGCATCCGCGAGGATGCCATCGTGCTCGATCCAGGTATCGGCTTCGGCAAGCGCCTCGAGGATAACCTGGCGTTGATCGCGCATCTGCCGGTGTTCCGGCAGGCGTTCGGCCTGCCGCTGATGCTCGGGGTATCGCGCAAGTCCTTTCTGGGGGCATTGACCGGGGCCGGGGTCGGGGATCGTGAGATCGAGACCGCCGCGGCGGTCGGCATCGGGGTGTTCAGCGGCGCGGATATCCTGCGCGTGCACGATGTGGTGCTGCAGCGGCGGGCTGTGCGCGTGGCCTCGGCCCTGCGGGAGGCGCTCAGCCGCGGCGGGCCGGGGGATTAGGCAGAGGCGGCGACCATCTGGGAGGGGAGCGGCAGCAGGTCTTTCGCGTCGATGATGCGCGTCAACAGCTCGAGGAATGCGTCGATGACCGGGCCGGTATGCCGGTTGCGATGCCGCAGCTGGTGCAACGGCCGCTGGAAGACGACATCGGGGCAGGGGATGCGCACCAGCGTGCCGGCGCTGATCTCGTTGATGACCGTCAGGTAGGACACGCCGGCGATG
>DATLWN010000073.1:0-2351 GCA_035576305.1 Mariprofundaceae bacterium | reverse complement strand
GGTGACCATGTTCGCCCTGCAGATGGGGGCGGTGCTGGGCGGGGCGGTGATCACCGAGACCGTGTTCGACTGGCCGGGGCTGGGGCGGCTGACCATCGAGGCGATCCAGCAGCGCAACTACCCCCTGGTGCAGGGCTGCGTGCTGGTTATCGCCCTGATCTACGTGGCGGCGAACCTCGTGGCCGACATCCTGGGCATGGTCCTCGATCCGAGGCAGCGCCGTGCCTGAGCGCCGCTTCCATCTGCGCCTGACGCCGCCGGCATGGCTGGCCCTGGGCTGCTTCGCATTGCCGCTGCTGGTGCTCGTGGCCGCCGCCCTGCACGGGCAGGACGGCCATCGCGTGAACCTGGATGCGGTGCTGGCCGGAGCCTCGTCCGTGCATCCCCTGGGCTGCGACGATCTGGGCCGCGACGTGCTGGCCAGGCTCGCCGAGGCGATCCGGCTGTCGCTCGGCGTCGGCATCGGCGTGATCACGCTGGCCGGGGCCATCGGCATCACGCTCGGCATCGCGGCCGGCTGGTACGGCGGCTGGGTCGATGCGCTGCTGATGCGGGCGGCCGACATCGTGCTGTCCTTCCCGGGCATCCTGCTGGCCATCGCCATGGCGGCGATGCTGGGGCCGTCGGTGGAGAACATCGTCTATGCCCTGGTGGCGGTCGGCTGGGTCGGCTTCGCACGCCTGGCGCGCGGGCAGGTGCTGTCGCTGAAGCACGCCCCGTTCATCGAGGCCTCGTTCGCGGCCGGCTCCGGCCTTGGCTACCAGGCGACGCGCCACCTGCTGCCGAACATCGCCGCGCCCCTGCTGGTGGAGGCCAGCTTCGGCCTGGCGGCGGTGATCATCGGCGAGGCGGGGCTGTCCTTCCTCGGCGTCGGGGTGCAGCCGCCGGCCGCTTCGCTGGGCACGATGATCCGCGAGGGCACGAACCTGATGCTGGTGGCGCCGGCGCAGGTGGTGTGGCCCGGGCTGGTGCTGTTCCTGCTGGTGATGGGGGTCAACATCCTCGGCGATGCGCTGCGCGACCGCCTGGACGTCAAACGGGAGCCCGCCGGCTAGTCTCAGTCCATTCTGCGATCGATGGCGATACAGTTGCCGGGCTGTTTTTTTGCCAGGCACTTGACCTCGAAGACCGCGGCGGAGGCTTCCAGGTGCGAGGAGAAGCGCCCCGCGCTGCACGGCAGGGCTCCGACCGACAGGCTGGCGAGCGGCACGTCCTTCAGCTGGCCGGACCGTGACTCGACCCGGATGAATCCGGTTAGGCGATCGGCCTCGTCGTACAACTGGAGCGAATCCATCGTGAACTCGTCCAGAAGCTGCTGCAGCCGCAACTCCCAGCCGGGATCGGTGGTGATGAACACGAAATCGTCGCCGCCGATATGGCCGACGTAATCCGATCCGGTCTGCGCCCGCTTCAGCAATTCGGAGACCAGCAGGATCATCTCGTCGCCGCGTTCGTAACCGCGGTGGTCGTTGAAGGCCTTGAAGTTGTCGATATCCAGGTGGCACAGGAAGAAATCGTCCACACCGCGCAGCCGGCGGCTCACCTCGCGGTCGATGCTGCGGTTGCCGGGCAGTCCAGTCAGCGGGTTGGCGTCCAGCGCATAGTTGACCTGGACCTCGGTGATCTTCTCCAGCAGGTCGTGGATGAAGGCGGTGCCGAGATAGTGCTCGCCGTCGAAGATGATGATGGGGGCGTAGATCAGCTCGTGCGGACGGGCGGTGGCCCGGCGGCTGACATCCGACAGCATGTCGGTGACCTGGGCGGCCAGGGGTTCGGGGTGCATCATCCTCTCGACATGGCTGCGCTTGTGCAGACTGTGTCCGTAGGCCAGCGCGAAGGCCCCGAAGATGCCCTCGCGCGTCAACAGCCCGACGGCCCGACTGCCATCCAGAACGGGTACGGCGCGCAGCAGCGGATCGGCCTGAAACAGGGCCAGCGCCTCGGCGGCGGCGGTGAGCGGGGCGCAGACCGGCGTGGGGTGGATGTCCAGCGATGCCACCAGTTCGTCATGGGCTACCGACAGCGGGGTCTGCGCCGGCGCTTCCGGCTGCCGGGACACCGGGCAGGCTTCCATTAGCACGGAAGGGATATTTGGCGTCGGCTCTGGCGAAGGGGGATCGAGCAGGAAGCCCTGGGCGTAGTCCACGCCGAGGCGGTGGACGTGCTGCAGCTGGGATGGGGTCTCGATGCCCTCGGCGATGATCCTGCATCTGACCCGGCGGGCCAGGGCGATGATCGTCCTGACGAAATGCTCGGCCACGGGGTCGGTATCGATCCGCGAGATGAAGTACTTGTCCAGTTTCACGTATTCCGGCTCGAGATCGGACAGCAGGCGCAGGTTCGAGTAGCCG
>DATLWN010000072.1:0-2321 GCA_035576305.1 Mariprofundaceae bacterium | reverse complement strand
AGACCATGGCCGACTTGATCTTCGCCTTCAGGGCCAGGGCCTTCTCCTTGTAGGTACACAGGCGCAGCAGGATCGTGTCCAGGATACCGCCCTGCTCGCCGGCCTCGACCAGCGAACAGGTCAGGCGGTCGAACTCCTTGGGGAACTTGCGCATGCTCTCGCCGAGCGGGTTACCCGACTCGAGCTCCTGGCGCACGTCCTTCAGCAGCTTGGTCATCGCCTTCTTCTCGGAACCGTTCTCGGCCAGCTCGAAACACTGGACCAGCGGCAGGCCGGCATTGATCATCGTCGACAGCTGGCGGAAAAAGACCGTGATATCCTTTTCGTTGACCTTCTCCGGAAACAGCACGATCTCGGTCGGCTTCTTCTTGACCTTGATCTCGACCAGGCCCTGGCGGCGAAGCGTGGCATTGGCCACGTCCTTGTTCGCGGCCTCCATCTCGCCACTGCGTTCCTGGCCCGAACGGGTCTTTGCGCGCCACAGGTATATCGCCATCAGTCTGCCACCGTTACCCTAAGACATTCTTCCAGGGAGATATCGCCGCTCTTCACCTTCGACAGGGCCGTCATGCGCAGGGTCCGCACCCCCTTGGCAACGGCGATGGCGTTGATCTCGTCGGTGTTCTTGCCGGCATAGACGGCCTGCCGGACCTCCTCGAACACCGGCATCACCTGATAGATGCCGACCCGGCCCTTGTAGCCGGTGCCGTTGCAGTTCGCACAACCCTTGCCCTGCATGACCTTGAACGAACCGGCCTCCGCCTCCGGCACACCGGCATCGATCAGGGCCTGCCGGGGCACCTCGATCGGCACGGCGCATTCCTTGCAGTTGCGGCGGGCCAGGCGCTGGGCCGTCACCAGGTTCACCGCCGAACCGACCAGGAACGACTCGATGCCCATATTGGTCAGGCGCACCATCGTCGACGGCGCGTCGTTGGTATGCAGCGTGGCCAGCACCAGGTGACCGGTCAGCGCCGCCTTGATGCCGATGGCGGCCGTGTCGTGGTCGCGGATCTCGCCGATCAGGATGATATCGGGGTCCTGGCGCAGGAAGGAGCGCAGCGCCGCCGGGAAGTCGAGGCCGATCTCCGGCCTGACATTGACCTGGTTGATGCCCATGAAGTTGAACTCGACCGGATCCTCGGCCGTGGAGATGTTGACCCCGGGCTGGTTGAGCTCGGATACGGCCGAGTACAGGCTGACCGTCTTGCCCGAACCAGTGGGGCCGGTCACCAGCACCATGCCGTAGGGCTGGTGGATGGCGTGCTTGAACCAGGCCAGCTCCTTCTCGTCGTAGCCGAGCTTGGTCATGTCCAGCATCAGGTTCGACGGATCGAGCAGACGCATGACCACCTTCTCGCCGAACAGCGTCGGCAGCACCGACACGCGGAAGTCGACGGTCTTGGCCTTGGACAGCCTGAGCTTGATGCGCCCGTCCTGCGGCAGGCGGCGCTCCGAGATATCCAGGCGGGACAGGATCTTCAGGCGCGAGACGATCGCCTCCTTCATCTTCAGCGGCGGCCGCATGATCTCGTGCAGCACGCCGTCGATGCGGTAGCGCACGCGCAGCACCTTCTCGTAGGGCTCCAGATGGATATCGGAGGCCCCGCGCTTGATGGCATCGAGCAGGATCAGGTTCACCAGCTTGACGACGGGGGCCGCCTCGGTCTCGGCGGTCAGCGTATGCTCGTCGAGCTCGTCCTCCTTGGTGTCGACGACCTCCATGTCGCTGGCGCCGAGGTCCATCATCACCTCTTCGAGGTGCTCCTCGGCATCGGCCACGGCGTCGAGCTTCTTCACCAGCTGGCTTTCGCGCACGATCACGACATCGACCTGGCAACCGCTGATGAAGGCGATCTCGTCCATGCTGTTGATGTCGTAGGGATCCGACACGGCCAGCGTCAGCACGTTGCCCTTGCGCTGCACCGGCAGCGCCATGTTCTTGCGCAGTACCTCCGGCGAGATCTTGGCCAGGTCCTTCGGCACCTCGACCGTATCCAGATCGAGCAGCGGGCGCCCGAAGGCCTTGGAGATGAGGCCGGCCAGCTGATCCTCGGTGAACGCGCCCATCTTGACCAATTGCGAGGGCAGGGTGTCGCCCTGCAGGTTCATCTCCCGTTTGGCCGTTTCCAGCTGGTCGGGCGTGATGAGCTTGAGCCGGACCAGGATATCGCCGAGACGCGTCTGTTTCATGCGCGCCCCCAGCCCGGCAACGCCGCCGCGTCCCGGCCCAGCCTTTTCTCCAGCCAGCGCAGCGTGGCAAGGCGATCCGGGCGCTTGTCGGGATGCCAGTAGGCGAAGGACTCGGCACCCTGGGCCAC
>DATLWN010000071.1:0-3788 GCA_035576305.1 Mariprofundaceae bacterium | reverse complement strand
CCCACGGATCCTCCTTCAGGAAGCGCAGGCAGGTGTCGAAGGTGGCGCCGCCCCAGGCCTCGATCGACCAGAAGCCGACCGCATCGAGCTTGGCGCAGATCGGCAGCATGTCCTCCAGGCGCATGCGTGTGGCCAGCAGCGACTGGTGGCCGTCGCGCAGGCCCAGTTCGGTGATGCCGATCTTGCGTTTGGTCTGGGGCATATTCTTATCCTTTTTCCTAGGCATGGGGCCCTAACTATCAGAGTCCGGCATGCACGGCAATGGCCACCGCGACGGCGGCGGCGATGTCCTCGCGCGATTCGTAGGGCTTGAACTCGAGCAGTTCCGGGTGCTGGTCGAGGAAGCCGGTATGGAACTGGCCGCTGCGGAAGGCGGGCGAGGCGGCGATCTGCCGGTAGAAGGGCAGCGTCGTCTTCACGCCGCGGATGTCGTATTCGTTCAGCGCCCGCATGGCCCGGCGCACCGTCTCGTCCCAGGTGGGCCCCCACAGGGTCAGCTTGGCGCACATCGAGTCGTAGTAGGGCGGGATGATGTAGCCGGGGTAGACGCAGCCGTCGACGCGCACGCCCGGACCGCCCGGCGAGAAATAGCGGGTGATGGTGCCCGGGGTGGGCAGGAAGTTGTTCTTCGGGTCCTCGGCATTGACGCGGAACTCGATGGCGTGGCCGCTGATGTGCAGGTCCTTCTGCTTGAAGCTCAGCGGCTGGCCGGCGGCGATGCGGATCTGCTCGGCGACGATGTCGACCCCGGTGATCGCCTCGGTGATCGGGTGCTCCACCTGCAGGCGGGTGTTCATCTCCATGAAGTAGAAGTTGCGGTCCTTGTCGACCAGGAACTCCACGGTGCCGGCGTTGACGTAATTGACGGCCTTGGCGGCCTTCACGGCCGTCGCGCCCATCTTCGCGCGCAGCTCCTCGTCCAGGTAGTTGGACGGGGCGATCTCGATCAGCTTCTGGTTGCGGCGCTGGATCGAACAATCGCGCTCGAACAGGTGCACGCAATGGCCATGCTGGTCGGCCAGCACCTGGAACTCGATGTGGTGCGGCTCGACGATGCACTTCTCCATGAACAGCTCGCCGTTGCCGAAGGCGGCGGTGGCCTCGCGCTGGGTGATGTCGTAGTTCTGGCGCAGCTCCTTCTCATCGTTGCAGCGGCGGATGCCGCGGCCGCCGCCGCCGGCCGCCGCCTTCAGCATCACCGGGTAGCCCATTTTCCCGGCCTCGCGCACGGCCTCCTCGACGTCGGCCAGCGCCTTGTCGGTCCCCGGGATCACCGGGATGCCGGCCGCGATCATCGTGGCGCGCGCCTGCGTCTTGCTGCCCATGTCGCGGATCGCCTCGGGGGACGGGCCGACATAGGTGATGCCGGCATCCTTCAGGCGCTGCGCGAATTCGGCGTTCTCGGACAGGAAGCCGTAGCCCGGATGCACGCCGTCGCAGCCCGTCTGGCGGGCGATCTCGACGATGCGGTGGATGTTCAGGTAGCTCTTGACCGGGTCCGGGCCGATCAGCACCGCCTGGTCCGCCTTCTTCACGTGCAGGGCGTTCTTGTCCGCGTTCGAGTAGATGGCCACGGTCTTGATGCCCAGCTCGTTGCAGGCACGGATGATGCGGATGGCACATTCGCCGCGGTTGGCAACCAGGATGCGTTTGAACAAGCGGTGATCCTCCTGTGTGAGGGTTCGGACGGCCGTTATGTTAGCCGCAGGCAGGGCGCTTCACAAACGCATCCGGTGGAGCAAAAGCCGTTTTTCCGCTAACCTGACGGCTGCAACTGCACGGGAGGTTCATCATGCGAATCGGTATGCCCGAACTGCTGGTCATCCTGGCGATCGTCATCGTGCTGTTCGGCGCCAGGCGCCTGCCGGACATCGGCTCCGGCCTGGCCAAGGCCATCAAGGGCTTCCGCAAGGGCATCTCCGACGACGAGCGCCCCGCGGACGACGGGGACGAGGCCTCTCCCCCGCCGCCGGAGGGGAAGGACGGGCAGTAACCCGGCCGCCGCGGGCTTACGGCAGGTGGCGTAGCGGCTTGCCGATGTAAACCTGGCGCGGCCGGTCGATGCCGTGGTGGTCGTCCTGCTTCAGCTCCAGCCAGTGGCTGACCCAGCCGGCCGTGCGCGCCACGGCGAACACGGCCGTGAACATGCGGCTCGGGAACCCCATGGCCTTCAGCAGGATGCCGGAATAGAAGTCGACGTTCGGGTACAGCTTGCGCTCGACGAAGTACTCGTCGGACAGCGCGATGCGTTCGAGCTCGATCGCCACGGCCATCAAGGGATCGTTCTCCAGCCCCAGGTGCGCCAGCACCTCCTTGGCCGTATCGCGGATCAGGTGTGCCCGCGGGTCGAAGTTCTTGTAGACGCGGTGGCCGAAGCCCATCAGGCGGAACGGGTCCTTCTTGTCCTTGGCGCGCTTGATCGCGGACGGGATGTTCTCCGGCGTGGCGATCTCCTCGAGCATGTTCAGCACCGCCTCGTTGGCGCCGCCGTGGGCCGGGCCCCACAGCGTGGCGATGCCGGAGGCGATGCAGGCGAAGGGGTTGGCCCCGGATGACGCGGCCATGCGCACCGTCGAGGTCGAGGCGTTCTGTTCGTGATCGGCATGCAGCAGCAGGATGCGGTCCAGCGCGCGCGCCAGCACCGGATCGATCATGTAGACCTCGCTCGGCTTGCCGAACAGCATCTGCAGGAAGTTGCTGGAGTAATCCAGCGTGTTGTCCGGGTGGCGCAACGGCCGGCCGATGCTGTAGGTGTAGCTGTTGGCGGCGATGACCGGCATCTTGGCGAACAGGCGGATCGCCGCCTTCCAGCGATGGGCCGGATCGTTGTAGTCCTGGTGTTCCTGGTAGAAGGCCGACAGGGCGCCGACGACGCCGACCATCACGGCCATCGGGTGCGCATCGCGGCGGAAGCCACGGAAGAAGTTGATGACCTGTTCGTGCAGCAGGTTGTGGAAATTCACCTCGTCGACGAAGGCCTCCCGTTCCTGCTCGTTCGGCAGTTCGCCGACCATCAGCAGGCGCACCACGTCGATGAAGCTGTGCCGCTCGGCCAGTTCCTCGATCGGGTAGCCGCGGTAGCGCAGGACGCCGGCCTCGCCGTCGATGTAGGTGATCGCGCTCCTGCACGAGGCGGTGGAACGGTATCCCGGATCGAAGGTCAAGAGCCCCTGCTCGGCATACAGGTTGCGCACATCGATGGCCTTGGGGCCATCGGTACCTTCGATCACCGGCATGGCGCCGTCGGTGGCGGTATCGACGAGGGTGACCGTCGCGAATTCGGGCTTGTCCATGGCGACCTCCGGGTGCCCCCATCATCCAATGAAGCCGGCGCATTTGTCCAGTCGCAGGTGAGGCATGATCGCACATTGACAAGCCTCGAATTCCGTATTGAGCATGCGTCTTGCCGGCCTTGCTTGCCGGGATGTCTGTTCGTGATGGGAGCATGCCATGGGACAGGATGAATGGTTCGACGAAGACGAGGATCAGTTCGAGATTCCCTCCATCGACAACAACAAGGGAAAAAAGCCCAAGCGGCAGCGGCCGGTGGTGGACGATTGGGATGAGGGCAACGAGTGGAACGACTGGGACGACGATCTTCCCGGCCGCGCGCATTAAACTGCTCTGCCATGCCGGCATGAGCCTGCGGGGCCGCGTCGGCCTGCGGCCCCGGTCCGTTCCACCCAGATGATGCGCGTCGCGCATTCCGGCGATAGGGTTTCCGTCCGCCGGGCGGTGCTTGCCGTGCGGCCACGTTCAATGCACGGGAGGCCATGATGTCGGCATGG
>DATLWN010000070.1:0-1516 GCA_035576305.1 Mariprofundaceae bacterium | reverse complement strand
GCTGAGCTGGTGGTACGGCAGGTTGCAGAGCCAGGCGCACCGCTATCAGGTCGTCACCGGAAAAGGCTACCGGCCGCGCATCGCGCCGCTGGGCCGCCACACGGCATATGCGTGGGGATTTCTTGCCACCTACTTCGTGCTCAGCAAGCTGGTGCCGCTGCTGCTGCTGATCTGGGCATCGCTGCTCCCCTATTTCCAGCTTCCGTCGAAGGCAGCCTTCGCCGTGCTGTCGTTCGGCCATTACTTCAACCTGCCGTGGGGGCTGGCGCTCGCCGGCATCAAGAACACGTCGATCCTGATGCTGCTGACGCCGACGCTCACGCTGGTCTGTGCCGTCGCGTTCTCCTGGGTAGTGCTGCGCTCGCGCCTGCCCGGTCGCTCGGTGTTCGACTTCATCGCCTTTCTGCCGCACGCGATTCCGAACATCGTGTTCGGTGTGGCGGTGCTGCTGTTCGCACTTTATGTCGTGCGCAATGTCGTACCGCTGTTCGGCACGGTTTGGATACTGCTGCTGGTCTTCGTGATCGCCCGGCTGAGCTATGCCACCAGGATGACCAACAGCACGCTGATCCAGATCCACAGGGATCTGGAAGAGTCGGCAACCATGAGCGGTGCCCCGACCGGCGCCGTCGTCCGGCACGTGGTCGTTCCCCTGCTCAGGCCAACGCTGATTTACGCCTGGCTGTGGATCGCGTTGCTGTCGTTCCGCGAGCTCACGCTGGCGGTCATCCTGACCACACGCGAGAACATCACGCTGCCGGTCGTGGTGTGGTCCGTCTGGTCGGGCAGCGGCGGATTGGGGCAGGCGGCGGCGCTGACCCTGATCCTGATCGCGCTGATGATCCCGGTCATTGCGCTGTACTGGTGGGCGAGCCGGAAATGGGGCCTGCAATCGGCCGCCTGATGTCATCACGGACACAATGCCGACGAATGGCGCGCCATGATCGACGTTGAGGGGCTTAGCCTGAGCTATCGTTCGTCCCACCAGCACCATCTGGCGGTGGACGGCGTGTCGTTCAGCGTCGCCGCCGGCCAGTTTTACACATTGCTGGGCCCGTCGGGTTGCGGCAAGACGACGACGCTGCGCTGCATCGCCGGACTGGAGAGGCCCGACAAAGGCGAAGTATGGATCGACGGCGCGCTGGTGTCGTCCGCGGCCAGCGGCATCTGGGTGCCTCCCAGCGCGCGGGCCATCGGCATGGTGTTCCAGTCCTACGCCATCTGGCCGCACATGACGGTATTCGAAAACGTCGCTTTCCCGCTGCGTTACGGCGCCGAAAAGCCGCCGTCCGCCGAGGTCCGGCGCCGCGTGCGCGAAGCGCTGGAGATGGTGCAGCTTGGCGATCTCGACGACCGCCCTGCGCCGCATCTCAGCGGCGGCCAGCAGCAACGCCTCGCGCTGGCGCGGGCCTTCGTCATGCAGCCCAAGGTTCTGCTGCTCGACGAACCGCTCAGCAATCTCGACGCCAAGCTGCGCGAGGAGATGCGGGTGGAGCTGCGCCAGCTGGTAAAATCC
>DATLWN010000069.1:0-2667 GCA_035576305.1 Mariprofundaceae bacterium | reverse complement strand
AAAAACGGGCTGACGCATGTGCGGCATCATCGGGGCGCTGGCCTCGCGGTCGGTGCAGGATGCCCTGCTCACGGCGCTGCAGCGCATGGAATACCGCGGCTACGACAGCGCCGGCGTCTGCACCCTGGCGGATGACGCGCTGCACTGCGAGAAGCGCTCGGGCAAGCTGGAGCGCCTGAAGCAGGCGCTGGCCGGCCATCCCCTGCCGGGCGGCATCGGCATCGGCCATACCCGCTGGGCGACGCACGGCGTGCCGAACGAGATCAACGCCCATCCCCACCGCACCGACACGGTGGCCACCGTGCACAACGGCATCATCGAGAACTATGCCGAGCTGAAGAAGGAGCTTTCGGCCGCCGGCGAGGCCTTCGTCTCGGACACCGACAGCGAGGTGGTACCGGTGCTGCTGGGCGCGCTGCTGAGACAGTCCGCGGATCCGCTCTCGGCCTGGGGGCGGACCCTGGCGAGGCTGCACGGGGCCTATGCCCTGGTGACCGTGATGCGCGCCACCCCGGATCAGCTGTGGTTCGCCCGCAGGGGCAGCCCGCTGCTGCTGGCGCGTTCCCGCGGCACGATGCTGGTGGCCTCGGATGCGCTGGCCGTGGCGGGCATGGCCGACGAGATCGCCTATCTCAGGGACGGCGAGTGGGGCGTGGCCGGCCTCGACGGTTGCCGCGTCTTCGGCGAGGACGGGAAGGAGGTCGAACTGGAATGGAGGCCGATGCCGGACATCCAGGCGGACGGCGACAAGGGCGGCTTCGACCATTACATGGAGAAGGAGATCCACGAACAGCCGGAGGTGCTGGCCGGGATCATCGAGGCCTACGTGCGCGGTACGGCCATCCATTTCCCCGAGGCGGCGCAGCTGCATGCCGCCCCGCTGCCGGAGCGCATGGTCATGGTGGCCTGCGGCACCTCCTACCATGCGGCGCTGACGGCCCGCTACTGGCTGGAGCGCTACCTGAAGATACCGGTCGAGGTCGACGTGGCCTCGGAATACCGCTACCGCGATCCGGTGATCGGCAGGAACACCTGGCTGGTGACCCTGTCCCAGTCCGGGGAGACCGCCGACACGCTGGAGGCGCTGCGCCTGTTCAAGATGAAGACACCGGACAACCTGGCATTGACCTTCTGCAATGTGCCGCACGCGTCGCTGGCGCGCGAGTCCGATGCGATGATCCAGCTGCATGCCGGCCCCGAGATCGGCGTGGCCTCGACCAAGGCGTATACGGCCCAGCTGATGGCCCTGGCTCTGTTCGCGCTGTTGCTGGCCTCGCGGGCGGGGGTGATGAAGTCCGCGGAGCTTGAGGGGCATCTGGAGAAGCTGCGCAGTGCCGTGGTGTCCATCCGCAGCTTCCTGGCCTCGGGCAAGTCCCGGGTGGAGGCCGTGGCGGGGCTTTTCCAGGACGCGGTGGGCGCCCTGTTCCTCGGCCGCGGCCCCTGCTATCCGCTGGCCCTGGAAGGGGCGTTGAAGCTGAAGGAGATCTCCTACCTGCATGCCGAGGGCTATGCGGCCGGTGAGATGAAGCACGGGCCGATCGCCCTGATCGACGCCAGCCTGCCGGTCGTGGTGATCGCGCCCAGGCAGTACCATCTGGAGAAGGTGCTGTCGAACCTCAAGGAGGTGCAGGCGCGGGGGGCCAGGATCATCCTGATCACCGACCTTCCCGAGCGCGAATGCCCGGCGAGCATGGGCGGCCTGATCCCGGTGTCGGAAGGGGATTACTTCAGCACGCCGCTGCTGGTCGCCGTGCCGCTGCAGCTGATCGCCTATGATGTGGCCAGGAACAAGGGCACGGATGTGGATCAGCCGCGGAACCTGGCGAAGTCGGTGACGGTCGAATGAGCGCGCACGCAAGCTTTGACACCGATTCTGCAAGCTTCTACGCTATGGAAGACGTGGAAATCAGCGGCAAAACCAAGGTGTTCGGTATCATGGGATATCCGGTCGAGCATTCCTTGTCCCCCATCTTCCAGGCCGAGTTTCTCCGTCAGTTTTCCATCGATGGCGTCTACGTGCCGTTCGCCGTGGCGCCCGGCAGGGTGCACGAGGCCCTGGACGGTTTGATGGCCATCGGCGTGGAGGGGTTTAACGTGACGGTGCCGCATAAGGAGTCGGTATGCGAATGGGTGCGCAGGGATGCGGATGCCGGGGTCATCGGGGCGGTCAATACCGTGCGGCGCGGCCGTGACGGCGTCTGGGATGCCACGAATACCGATTGGCGCGGGTTTGCCGGCGCCCTGCAGGGCCTGGGGGCCGAGGTGAAGGGCGGCGAGATCCTGCTGTTCGGTGCCGGCGGTACGGCCAGGGCGGTGCTGCATGCCCTGGCTGCTCTCGGCGCCCGCATCGTGCATGTATGCAACCGGGGGCAGGAACGCCTGGCCGAGCTGCTGGCACATGCGCGCCGGCATTATCCCGATACGCAGTTCCATGCGGTGGCCTGGGATCAGGGTGCGGTGGAGACGGCCGCACGGACCAGCCGCGTCGCGGTCAACACGACGAGCATCGGCATGGGTGAGGCGTCCGGGGCTTTCCCCTTCGGCATCGGGGGCGACGGCATCGCCGTCGATACCGTGTATGCACCCGGCGGCCTGACCGCATTCTGTGCCGCCGCCACCCGCGCGGGGCGGCGGGCGGTCGATGGCCTGCCGATGCTGGTGGCCCAG
>DATLWN010000068.1:0-8319 GCA_035576305.1 Mariprofundaceae bacterium | reverse complement strand
ATGGCGGAAGGGGACCAGCTCTCCTTCCTTTCGAATCCCGCCTATAAACGCTTCCTCGCGCATACGCGTGCGGCGGCGGTGGTGCTGGGGGAGGGGGACCAATCCCCCGCCCCCTGTCCGGTGATCCGGGTCAGGGATCCGCATCTGGCCTTCGCGCTGATCCAGCGCCTGTTCCACCCGGATGCCCCATCGCAGGGGCTGCGCCATTCGTCGGCGGTGATCGATCCGTCCGCACGCATCGCTGCCGATGTCGACATCGGTGCGCAGGCCGTTATTGCCGCCGATGCTGTCATCGGTGCCGGCTCCCGCATCGGTGCCGGATGCGTGATCGGGCAGGCGGCCCGTATCGGCAGCGGCTGCCTGCTGCATCCGCGCGTCACCGTTGCCGACGGCTGCATCATCGGTGACCGCGTGGTGCTGCAGAGCGGGGCGGTGATCGGCGCCGATGGTTTCGGTTTTGCATGGGACGGCAAGCAGCATCTGAAGATTCCGCAGACCGGCCGCGTCGTGATCGGGGATGACGTGGAGGTCGGTGCCAATACCTGCATCGATCGCGGTGCGATCCAGGACACCGTGATCGAGCCGGGCGCCAAGCTCGACAACCTGATCCAGATCGGCCACAACGTGCGCATCGGTGCCTTCACGGTCATCGTCAGCCAGGTCGGCATTTCCGGTTCGACGGTGATCGGCAAGGGATGCCAGATCGGCGGACAGGCCGGTGTGGCCGGGCATGTGCAGATCGGCGACGGTTGCCGCATCGCCGCCCAGTCCGGGGTCATCGGTGACCTGGATGCCGGCGGCACCTATGCCGGCTATCCGGCCATCGCCCATCGGGACTGGCTGAGGATTCAGGCCTTGTCGCTGAAGCTGCCCGCCATATGGGCGATCGTGCGGCGGCTGGGCCGTGCCGGGGACGGGAATCAGAATGGATGACAAGGGTGGGGAGCGAGGGATGTCTGGAATGATGAATATCGACGAGATCATGCGTCATCTGCCGCATCGCTATCCGTTGCTGCTGATCGACCGCGTGCTCGGGTTCGAGAAGGACGTGTCCATCCGGGCCATGAAGAACATTTCGATCAACGAGCCGCAGTTCAACGGCCATTTTCCCGGGCACCCGGTGATGCCGGGCGTGCTGCTGATCGAGGCGATGGCCCAGGCCGGTGGCATCCTGGCCTTCCAGTCGGCGGATCCGGAACGGGAATACCTGGTCTACTTCACCGGCATCGACGAGGTGCGCTTCCGCAAGCCCGTGCGCCCCGGCGACCAGGTGATCTTCGAGCTGACCTGCCTGCGCCGCCGTGGCCATATGTGGAAGTTCAAGGGCGAGGCATTTGTCGACGGCGAGCTGGTGTGCGGCGGCACCCTGATGGCGACCCTGATGCCCAAGGACGAGGCATGAGCGCACCGGATATCCATGCCTCGGCCGTGGTCGATCCGGCCGCGCGCATCGGCGATGGGGTGCGCATCGGCCCGTTCTGCGTCATCGGCCCGAATGTGCGCATCGGCGAGGGCAGCGAGCTGTTGTCACATGTGGTCGTCGAAGGCTACACCACCATCGGCAGCCGCAACCGCGTCTTTCCGTTCGCCAGCATCGGCCATCAGCCCCAGGACCTGAAATACCACGGTGAGGCCTCGGAGGTCATCATCGGCGACGACAACACCATCCGCGAGGGCGTGACCATCAATCCGGGCACCGAGGGCGGTGGCATGCTGACCAAGATCGGCAGCCACAACCTGCTGATGGCCTACAGCCATGTGGCCCACGACTGCCTGCTCGGCAACCAGGTGATCCTCGCCAACGGCGCCACGCTGGCCGGGCATGTCGAGATCGAGGACGGCGTGATCCTGGGCGGCCACGCGGCCGTGCTGCAGTTCGTGCGCATCGGCCGCTTCGCCATGATCGGCGGCACCGCGGGCATCACCAAGGACGTGCCGCCGTTCTGCCTGACCTCCGGCGGATACCGGCCGGGGCTGGCCGGCCTGAACCTGGTCGGCCTGAGGCGCCGACAGTTCCCGAACGAGCAGATCCAGTTGCTGAAATCCATGTACCGCATCCTGTTCCAGTCCACGGGAGCGATGGAGGACAGGCTCGAACAGGCCGGACATATCGCCGGCGAGGATGCCCAGGGCCTGCACCTGCTGCAGTTCGTGCAGACGGCCAAGCGCGGGATATTGCTGCATCGCCGCGAATCGCGCGATTCGCAGTAGGCCGGTTTCCGGGGGTATCCGGGTATGAAAGGCAGTCCGGATCGTCTCGGCCTGGTGGCCGGTTACGGGGAGTTTCCGCTGGAGCTGATCCACGCCTTCAAGGCGGCCGGTCTCTCCGTGCATGCGGTAGCGGTTCACGAGGAGACCTCGCAGCAGATCGAGGATCTGGCGGACTCGGTCTGCTGGCTGCATGTCGGCCAGGTCGGCGGCATGATCCGCGCCTTCAAAGAGGCCGGCGTGACCCAGGTGGTGATGGCCGGCAAGGTGCGCAAGCTGCACCTGTTCCGCAACTTCCGTCCGGACCTGACCGCGATCACGGCCCTGCTGAAGCTGAAGGATCGGCGCGACGACACGATCATGCTGGCCGTCGTCGACCTGCTGGCCAGGGAAGGGATCACCGTCGTTCCCCAGACCCGTTATGCGCAATCGATGCTCGCAGGCAGCGGGCACCTGTTCGGGCCGAAACCGGACAAGGGGATGCTTCAGGATGCCGACTTCGGGTTCACGCAGGCCAAGGGCATCGCAGCCCTGGATATCGGCCAGACCGTGGCGGTGCGGGATCAGGCCGTGCTCGCCGTGGAGGCGATCGAGGGTACGGATGCCGCCATCCGTCGCGGCGGTGAGCTCGGTGGCGACAAGGTGACCATCGTCAAGGTGGCCAAACCGGATCAGGACCAGCGCTTCGATGTGCCGGTCATCGGTCCGGATACCCTGGAGACGATGGCGGCTGCCGGCTGCCATTGCCTGGCCATCGAGGCAGGCCAGACCCTGCTGCTGCAACAGCAGCGCCTGGCCGAACTGGCCCGGCAGCATGGGATCGCCGTGATCGGCATCCATGCCCCCGCGACCGCATCATAGCCGTGCGCGTCTTCATCTCGGTCGGCGAGGCCTCCGGCGACATGCACGCGGCCGCCGTGGTTCGTGCCCTGAAGGAGCGGGTTGCCGGTATCGGCATCCATGGCGTTGCCGGTCCGGCCATGGTGGCGGCCGGTTGCAATCCCCTGTATCCGATGTCCGAGCTCAATGTGATGGGTATCGGCGATGTGGTGCGTGCCTGGCCGCGGATCCGCCGCCTGGAGCAGGATGTGCTCAGCTGGGCTGCGGCCGAGCGGCCGGATGCGGCGGTGCTGGTGGATTTCCCCGGCTTCCACATGCGCCTGGGCACGAAGCTGCGCCGGCTCGGCATCCCCGTGATCCAGTACATCGCACCCAAGCTCTGGGCCTGGGGAGCCTGGCGGGCGAAGCGGCTGCGCGCCGCCCAGGATGCTCTGGCATGCATCTTTCCGTTCGAACCCGAATGGTTCGGCCACAGGGGCATCGCGGGCCGTTATGTCGGCAATCCCAGCGCGTATGCCTGCCGGGACGGATGGGATGCCTCGGGGCTCAGGCAGCGGCTGGGCCTGCCTGCCGGCACGCCGCTGGTGGGGCTGTTGCCTGGCAGCCGGCCCGGCGAGCTGCAACGGCACGTGTCCGTGCTGGCCGCAGCCTGGCGACGGATGATGGTGCAGCGCCCGGATGTGCATGCCGTGGTTCCCGTATTGCCGGATACGGACATGGCCTTGCTGGCACCGTTGCTGCAGGCCGAGCGGGTGCACCGCATCGAGCGCAGCAGCGAAGGCTACGCCCTGCGCGTGGATGCGGCGGTGGCCGTGTCCGGAACGGCCACGCTGGAGCTGGCGTTGTGGAACGTGCCCTCGATCCTCGTCTATCGCGGTGCCCCGCTGATGATGGCGCTGGCCCGGCGGCTGGTGCACCTGCCGCATGCGGGACTGGCCAACATCCTTCTGGGGGAGGAGGCGATGCCCGAGCTGATTCAGGAGCAATGCACCGAGCAAGCCATTGCCGGACGGCTGCTGGACCTTCTGGATGCGTCCGGGGAAGCGGTGATGCGGCAGCGGCAGCAGTTCGCGCGCCTGCAGGCCATGCTCGGCGACCAGAATCCGGCTGCCGGCGTGGTCGATATCGTTGCGGCACTGGCTTCGGCGCCAGGGGTTGCGGGGGAACGCTTTCCTTGACCTGAGGGGGCGGATATTCATAATGCCGGCCCTATCCGCAACGGACGCTTGGCGCTTTCGCTGCGGCAGGAGGTCGGATTGCGCCGACAGTGGGTGATCGTGCTGCAGGATGTGCCGGAGACGGGCATGCACTGGGATGGTCCCATCCCGGCCGACGCGATGCAGGATCCGTCGCTGGGAGAGGTTGCCCCGCTGGCGTCGATGCGATCCGATCTGGACTGGAAGGGCGATCTGGCCCGCAAGGGCGACGTGTATCGCCTGCATGGCCACTGGCATTTCCGGGTGGAACGGCAGTGCAGCCGGTGTAACGAACCGTTCGAGTTGGAGATGGACGGGGACACCGATTGTGACTTCCGTCTCGGAACCGGTGTGCGGGATGAGGATGCTTCGCTCCTGCTGCCCCCGCCCGGTGAAGTGAACCTGGTGGACGTGCTGCGGGAGGATGTCTGGCTGGCCTGGCCGCAGGATGTGGTTTGCCGCGAGGATTGCCTGGGGCTTTGCCCGGTCTGCGGCTGCAACCGGAATCAGGGCGGGTGCCAGTGCCACCAAATGGACAAGGGGCATCCGTTTGCGGCGTTGGGCAAGATCAAGTTTGACTGATTGCAGGGCGAGCGCCCTGGGATCAAGGAAGTGTTGGATGATACCGGCACAAGGCCGGTGAAGGAGTGATCAATGGCGGTTCCAAAGAGAAAGACGAGTCAGTCCCGACGCAACATGCGTCGCGCCCATGATGGGTTGTCGGCCTCGGCCATGAGCGAGTGCCCGAACTGCGGCGATATCATGCGCCCGCATCATGCCTGCCCGCATTGCGGTTATTACAAGGGTCGCGAGGTTGTGGCGAAGGGCGAAGCGTAAATACCTCGCTTGAACGACACTGAGCAAATGTCCGGTCCATCCGGCCTGATGCATTCACCCGAGTATCCCGAGAATACAAGGTCCCGGTCCTCCGGACGGCCCATCCGCGTGCTGGCCGACGGACATGGCGGCGATCACGGCGTGCCGATGATCGTGGAGGCGATGGCGGACATCCTGTCGGGGCGGAGCGATATCCGCGCCGACGGCATGCAGCTGGGCATCTGTGGACGGAGCGAAGAGATCGCCCCCATCCTGAAGGACCACGGCATTGCCGGGAAGGTGGAGATCGTCCCGGCCAGCGACGTCATCGAGATGTGCGAATCGCCGTCTTCCGTGCTGCGTCGAAAGAAGGACTCGTCGATTCACGTCGGCGCCCGCGTGGTGCGCGACGGCGAATGGGATGCCTTTGTCAGCGCCGGCAATACCGGTGCCCTGATGGCGGTTTCCCGGATGTTGCTCAAGACCCTGCCCGGCGTGGACCGCCCGGCCATCGCTTCGCTGATCCCGTCCGTCGGCGGCGGGGCCACCCTGTTCCTCGATGTGGGTGCGAATGTCGATTGCACCTCCGATCACCTGATGCAGTTTGCCGTGATGGGCTCCTGTTACATGCAGGCCGCGCACGGTATCGCCTCGCCGCGCGTCGGCTTGCTGAACATCGGCACCGAGGACATCAAGGGCACGGATGTCGTCAAGCTGACCGCCACAGAGCTGCGCGAGTCCTCGCTCAACTTCATCGGTTTCGTCGAAGGCACGGACCTGTTCTCCGATGCCGTGGATGTGGTGGTCTGCGACGGCTTCGTCGGCAATGTGGCCCTGAAGACCATGGAGGGAACGGCGAAATACCTGATCCGGCAGTTGCGCGAGGCACTGACCTCGACCCTGATGGCCAAGGCCGGCGCCGTGCTGGCGCGTGATGCCCTGACCAGGATGAAGGAACGCACCAACCCCAGCGCCTACAACGGGGCGCCTCTGCTGGGCCTGAACGGCATCGTGGTCAAAAGCCATGGTTCGGCCGATGCCCACGCCTACGCCTGCGCCCTGGATTCCGCCCGACGCGAGGTCGATGCCGGCCTGATCGAACGCATCGCGGCATCGATGCAGGAGCTGTAGGGCGATGGCGTTGCGCGTGCATATCTCGGGCGTCGGCGGCTACCTGCCGGAGCGGGTGCTGACGAACAAGGAACTGGAATCCATGGTGGAGACCACCGATGCCTGGATCCGCGAGCGCACCGGCATCAGCCAGCGCCATATCATCGCCCCGGATCAGCAGACCTCGGACATGGCGGCTGCGGCAGCCCGCCGCGCCTTGGATGATGCCGGGATCACCATCGACGACATCGATGCGCTGGTGGTGGCGACCACCACGCCGGACATGATCTTCCCGTCCACGGCCAGCATCGTGCAGTACAAGCTGGGCGGCAGCGGCTTCCCCGCCTGGGATATCCAGGCGGTCTGCTCCGGCTTCGTCTACGGCCTGGCGCAGCTGGACGGCATGATGCGCGCCGGCATGTTCCGCAGGGCCCTGCTGATCGGAGCCGAATCCATGTCCCGCATCCTCGACTGGACGGACCGTTCGACCTGCGTGCTGTTCGGCGACGGCGCCGGTGCCGTCGTGCTCGAGGCCCGGGACGATGCGGGCGGCGTCGTCGGTTCGGTATTGCGCGCGGACGGAGCCCACCGCCATCTGCTGATGGCCGAACACGGCGATCGCAACAACTCGCCCGACCGGCTGGACCTGCATATCGATGCGGCCGGGGTGGCCGCCATCGAGATGCGCGGCAACGAGGTGTTCCGCATGGCCGTGACCATGCTCGGGAGGGTCGTGGACGAGGTGCTGGAGGCCCATGGCCTGGCGCAGTCCGCCATCGACTGGCTGGTGCCGCACCAGGCCAATGCCCGCATCATCACGGCCACGGCCAAGAAGCTGGGATTGGCGATGGAGCGGGTGGTGCTGACGGTCGATAGGCATGCCAATACCTCGGCGGCCAGCGTACCCCTGGCTCTGGATGCGCTGTATCGCGAGGGAAGGCTGGAGGCCGGGCAGTTGCTGCTACTGGAGGCCTTCGGGGCCGGTTTCGTCTGGGGCGCCAATCTGGTGCGCTGGTCCAAGGCGTAGCGCGAATCTGCAAGGGTTGAGGGGATGATGAATTCGACACTGGCTTTCTTCTTTCCGGGACAGGGATCCCAGTCCAAGGGCATGCTCGATGCCTATGCCGAGGCGCATGCCGGCATCGTGTCGACGACGCTGGACGAGGCCTCCGAGACCCTAGGCTACGATATGGCTGCGCTGATCCGCGATGACGCCGATGAGAGGCTGAACCGGACCGAATACACGCAGCCGGCCCTGTTGACCGCCTCCGTGGCCATCCTGCGCGTCTGGCGCCATCAGGGCGGCGCCGAGGCGGCCCAGGTCGCCGGCCATTCGCTGGGCGAATATTCGGCGCTGGTGGCTGCCGGCAGCCTTGATTTCTCCGATGCGGTGCAGCTGGTGGCGTTCCGCGGGCAGGCCATGAGCGAGGCCGTGCCCGCCGGCGTAGGCCTGATGGCCGCCATCCTGGGGCTCGATGATGCGGTCATGGCCGGCATCTGCGAGCAGGCATCGACCGAAAACGAGAGGGTATGGGCTGCCAACCTGAACTGTCCGGGCCAGCTGGTGATCGCCGGCCACCGCCCGGCGGTGGAGCGGGCGATGGCGACAGCGACACAGGCCGGCGCCAAGCGGGCGATGCCACTGGCAGTCAGCGCCCCATCCCATACGCCGCTGATGCAGCCCGCGGCCGAGCGCATGCGCGAGCGCCTGCAGCAGGTGGCGCTGCGCGATCCGGATCGCCCGGTGTGGAGCAATGCCAGGGCACTGCCGCTTGATCAGGCTGCGGAAATCCGCGAGGCTCTGATCGACCAGCTGGTCATGCCCGTCCGCTGGACCGAGATCATTCAACGCATGCGGCAGAAGGGGATTGCCCGTGGCGTGGAGATGGGGCCGGGCAAGGTGCTGGCCGGCCTTGTCAGGCGTATCGAGCGGGACTTGGATGTCGGCACGACGGCGGCGCCGGATCAGCTGGCCCAGAGCCTGGGCAGCTAACAGGGGAGGATGCCATGAGCGACAAGCCAGTGGCGCTGGTGACCGGCGCCAGCCGGGGTATCGGCCATACCATCGCCGAGGCCTTTGCCGAGGCCGGCTATGACCTGGCCATCTGCGGCACGCGCGAGGATACGGTGCGCGCGGCGGCAGAGCGCC
>DATLWN010000067.1:0-5251 GCA_035576305.1 Mariprofundaceae bacterium | reverse complement strand
AGGCATGTGATGGTATCTATGGGATATCCCATAGGAACAGCTGCTCAGACCAATGCAATGATCTCACCCAGTGCCCGGATTCATCCCGTTTGGGACTCCATGAAGGATGGGAGCTTCGTCTACAATGGATTGATCCCATTGTTGAAAGGAGTTCGCCATGATCGAGAAGATACCCGGACTGCCGCCCAACGTGGTGGGCTTCACCGCCAAGGGCATGGTGACCGATGAGGATTACCAGATGGTGATCATCCCGGAGGTGGAGGCGCGCTTCGCCAGCCAGGACAAGGTGCGCCTGCTGTACCACATCGGCGAGGAGACCGAGGGCTTCGAGCCCTCCGCCATGTGGGAAGACACGAAGCTGGGGCTGAAGCACTACACGGGCTGGGAGCGGCTGGCGGTCGTCACGGACATCGGCTGGATCCGCGTCGTCATCGAGGGCTTCGGCTTCACCATCCCGGGCGAGGTGCGCGTGTTCCCCAACAGCGAGCTGGCCCACGCCGTACGCTGGATCAGCGAAGCCTGAGACAGTCTGTTTTCCTGAGGTCGGCTTAGGCCGGGATCAGTCGTTGTCCAGCAGCCCGTCCCGGCAATCCGGGCAGATGCCGTGCGTCACCTCGAATTCGGTATGGACGCGGATGTACTGATCCACGTTCACCCATTCGCCGTTGTCGGCCTTGATCTTGTGTCCGCACCAGGCGCAGACCGGGATGATGTCGCCGAGGGCCTTGATGGCCTTCGACGCCTGCAGCAGGGCCGCGTTGGCCTCGCGCAGCTCCGCATTGGCGCTCTCGAGCGACTGCTCCAGGCGCTTGCGCTCGCTGATGTCGAACATGAAGCCGACGAGGGCCTCGACCTCGTCGCCGTTGCGGATCACATGCACGTAATCCCGTATCCACACGAAATCGCCGTCCCTGGTCAGGGCCCGGTAATCGGCCTCATGGTCGGTGCCCGACATGGACTGGGTGATGCAGAAGTCGACGACCGCGTCCCGCTCGTCGGCATGGATCCTGGACGCCCAGTCCCCGACGGTCTGCCAGCTGTCCTGCGGCCAGCCCAGCAGGCGTTCGATCTGGGGGCCGATGTATTCGAAGCGCTGCGTCCGCCAGTTGAGCCGCCAGGGGATGGCCTGCGTGGATTCCAGCAGGGTGCGGTACTGGTCGGTACTTTCGGTGCTCAAGGCGTCACATCCATGGACCCGATCTCCTGTGAAGGCCGAGGCGGCACGCGTCGATCTTTCCACACATCCGCGCGATATGCCAGCCGGTATTGCCGGAAGGCGTGCAAGTGCCGCGTGCGTGTGAGGTCAGGGATGGTCGATGGTCGTGGGGGGATCGGCCCGGAATCGGGGCCGGATCAGGGTCGGATCAGGCGATCTGGGGGGCGGCGTCCGTGGCCTCGCGGCTGGCGGCCACCTCGTCGGCCTGCAGCTCCTCGACGCGGTAGGCGGACGGATCGGCCAGCAGCGTCGTCACCAGGCGGTGGTTCATCGCATGCCCGGTGCGCTCGCCCTCGAAGGTGCCGGCGACCGGCAGGCCGGCCAGCGACAGGTCGCCGAGGGTGTCCAGGATCTTGTGGCGCAGGCATTCGTCGTCGTAGCGCAGGCCGCCCTCGTTGATGACGCGGAAGGCGTCGAGCACGATGGCGTTCTCCAGGGAGCCGCCGAGGGCCAGGCCGGACTTCTGCAGCGCCTCGATCTCGTGCAGGAAGCCGAAGGTGCGGGCGCGGCTGACCTCGCGGGTGTAGGCCTGGTTGGCGAAATCGATCGACAGCTTGCGCCCGCGCAGCATCGGATGGTCGTAGTCGATCAGGTAGCTGATCTTGAAGCCGGTGGAGGGGTACAGGGCGCAGCGCTTGTTGCCCTCGGCCACCTCGACCTTCTTCAGCACGCGCAGCACCTTCTTGGCCACGGACTGCTCGCGGATGCCGGCGCACTGGATCAGGAACACGAAGGGAGCGGAGGAACCGTCCATGATCGGCACCTCGGGTCCGTTGACCTCGATGTGGGCGTTGTCGATGCCGAGCCCCGCCAGGGCGGAGAGCAGATGCTCGACGGTGGCGATGTTGGCGCCGTCCCGGCCCAGCGTGGTGCACAGGCGCGTGTCGGTGACGAATTCGGCCTTGGCCGGGATCGTGACCCCGAGATCCGAGCGCGAGAAACTGATCCCGGCGTTCTCGTCCGCCGGGTGCAGTATCAGCTCGATCTTGCGGCCGGAGTGCAGGCCTATGCCGCTACACCGGATGGAATGATCCAAGGTCCGCTGAGGTATCATCTTGATCCTCCGTTGTCCGTTCGCCATGGCCGCATCGTCGCCGCCAACCCCTGTCACGTACGTGACAGAGCGCACACCGCGCCCATACTGCCATCGCCCGCGCCCTGTTGGAAGGCCGACATTCAATCGGCCTGGTAGCGCAGGAACGCGGGCACCGCCAGCTCGTCCTCGTCGTAGGCCTGCTCGCTGCCGAACAGCGGCGCCTGCAGGGCCTGCGTCTTCGGGTTCAGCGCCGAGGCGCCGCCGGCCGAGCGCATCGGCATGCGCGACACCTTCAGGTTCTCCGCCGTGTTCGGCACGCTGGACATCTGGCCGATGCCGTTCAGGCCGGTGGCCACCACGGTGACGCGGATCTCGTCGCCGGCATCCTTGTCGTAGACCATGCCGCAGATGATGTTGGCATCCTCGTCGGCCATGTTGTGGATGATGGAGACGGCCTCGTCGTACTCGGCCAGCGTCATGTCCTCGTTGCCGGTGACGTTGACCAGGATGCCGCGGGCACCGTGGATGTCGACGTCCTCCAGCAGAGGCGAGGAGATGGCGCGCTCGGCGGCCTCGCAGGCGCGGCTCTCGCCCGAGGCGACCCCGGAGCCCATCATGGCCATGCCCTGCGTCTCGCGCATCACCGCCTTGACGTCGGCGAAGTCGACGTTCATGTAGCCGGTGTGCGTGATCAGCTCGGCGATGCCCTTGACCGCCTGCAGCAGCACGTCGTCGGCCTTGCGGAAGGCCTCGAGCATGCTGGTGTGCTTGCCCACCGCCCCGATCAGCTTCTGGTTCGGGATGGTGATCAGCGTATCGACGTGCTTGCGCAGCTCGCCGATGCCCTGCTCGGCCTGGCGCATGCGGCGCTTGCCCTCGAAGTTGAACGGCTTGGTCACCACCGCCACGGTCAGCACACCCATCTCGTGGGCCACCTCGGCGATGATCGGCGTCGCACCGGTGCCGGTGCCGCCGCCCATGCCGGCGGTGATGAACACCATGTCGGTGTCCATCATGAACTCGCGCAGCCTGTCGCGCTCGGCCTCCGCCGCCTCGCGCCCGATCTGCGGGTTGGCGCCCGCACCCAGGCCGCGGGTGACGTCGGAGCCCAGCTGCAGCTTGACGTCGGCCTTGCTGTGCTCGATGGCCTGCGCATCGGTGTTGGCGACGATGAAATCGACGCCGCGCAGGCTCTGGGTGATCATGTTGTTGATGGCGTTGCCGCCGCCGCCGCCCACGCCGATCACCTTGATCTTGGCGGACAGCCCCTTGGTATCCTCGAACGTATACAGTGTCGTCATGTGATCCTCCTGTGCTTTGCTTCCCTTCGTGTTCTCTTGCCTATTCCCTGTTCCCTTGTCGCTTCCAACCGAAAAACTCAGCCCGAATCGCCGAACCAGCTCCTGAGCCGCTGCCAGCCGCGGGAGACCATCCCCGCCTCGCTGCTCCGGCGCGCCGGGGCGCGGCTGCGGTAGCGGCATCCGTACAGCACCAGGCCGACGCCGGTGGCGTAGATGGGGCTGGACACCACGTCGACGAGGCCGCCGACGCCCTGCGGGCGCCCGATGCGCACCGGCATGTCGAACATCTCCTCGGCCAGCTCCGCCATGCCGTCGAGCAGGCTGCTGCCGCCGGTCAGCACGATGCCGGCCGCCACCAGCTCCTGGAAACCGGAGCGCTGCAGCTCGGCCTTGATCATCTCGTACAGCTCCTCGACGCGCGGCTCCAGGATCTGCGCCATCACCTGGCGCGGCATCGGCCTGGGCGGGCGCCCGCCGACGCTGGGCACCTCGATCTGCTCGTCCGGGGACACCAGCGACACCATGCACGAGCCGTACCTGCGCTTGAGCTGGTCGGCCTCGCGCGCGCTGGTCCTGAGGCCCACGACCAGGTCGTTGGTCAGATGGTCGCCGCCGATCGGGATCACCGCCGTGTGGCGGATGGCGCCGTCGAGGAACACGGCGATGTCGGTGGTGCCGCCGCCGATGTCCACGAGCACCACGCCGATGTCCTTCTCGTCGGGCATCAGCACCGCCTCGCTGGAGGCGACCTGCTCGAGCACCATGTCGGCGACGTCCAGGTCGCAGCGGTTGCAGCACTTGATGATGTTCTGGGCCGAGGACACGGCGCCGGTGACGATGTGCACCTTGGCCTCCAGGCGCACGCCGCTCATGCCGATCGGCTCGCGGATGCCGTCCTGGTGATCGATGATGTATTCCTGCGGCAGGATGTGCAGGATCTTCTGGTCGGCCGGGATGTTCATGGCGCGCGCGGCGTCGATGACGCGGTCCACGTCCTCCGGCGCCACCTCGTTGTTCTTGGTGGCCACGACGCCGTGGCCGTTGTAGCCGCGGATGTGGCTGCCGGCGATGCCGGTGTACACCGTCTGGATGTCCACGCCCGCCATCAGCTCGGCCTCCTCGACCGCCAGGCGGATCGATTCCACCGTGCTCTCGATGTTGACCACCACGCCCTTGCGCAGGCCCCGCGACGGATGCGTGCCGATGCCGATGACATCGATCCGGCCGTCCGGGCCGCTTTCGGCGACGACACAGGCGATCTTGCTGGTGCCGATGTCGAGACCGACGATCACATCATGGTTTTTGGACATCAAATCACCTCCTCGGAACGGGCGGGGCGTATGAACCAGCGGTTGTCCATGCGCGCATCGATGCGCCAGGCGTCCTTGTGCCAGCGCGGTTGCTCGATCAGGGCGACCAGGCGATCCACGCGCCCGATGGCGTCGTCCTGCGGGATCACCCAGGATTCCCCCTGGTCGAAATACAGCTTCCAGGCGCCGTCGACGGCCACCATCTCGCTCAGGTGCGCGAACATCGGCTGCGACAGGCCCTCGAGATGCGTCAGCAGGGCGGCGGCGGCGGGCAGCTCGTCGGCCGGCAGGCGCAGCATCGGCAGGATCGGCAGCACGGCCTCGCTGCCCGGGTAGGCGGTGCCGCTGCCGTCCACCAGCTGCATCTTGCCCTGCCCGTCGAGCCAGT
>DATLWN010000066.1:0-8527 GCA_035576305.1 Mariprofundaceae bacterium | reverse complement strand
CGATTCATTAGGGATATACATGCCTGAGAGTGAACGGTGGCCTAAGGAGAATTGAGGGGATATAAAGTGGTGAGGGATAAACGGGACGCTATCCTTTTTGGATGACCGCTAATGTCCAGAGGTAGACGTCAGTTACTGGCTCGGCTGAGCGTAAATCCCCCCTAGCCGGCGAGGCGGGCGATCGGCAGCTCCACATCTCCCAGGAATGGGCGCAGATGCCTTCCCAGGTACAGCTCCTGCACGGCCGCGAAGCGCCGCTGCTGTTGCTGCTCCACCAGCCCGGCCAGGGCGAGCAGCCCCGGCTGTTCGCTGTGCCCGCCCCGGCTGGCGCGGTGCGCCGCCTCGGGATTCGTCAGTGTCAGCTCCAGCATGTGCCGCGCCCGCTGTATGGCCACATCCTCCACGGCCGCGGCCAGCCTCTGCGCCAACACGTGCCTGTCGTGCAGCTCGCCCATGGCATCCTGCAGCGCGGTCAGGCGCTTCACGGCCTCCCGCACACCCTTGACCTCATCGCGGAAGGGCTCGAGCAGGTAGCGCAGGCGCTTGGCGGCGATCCTGGCCTGATGGATGGGCTCGACGTCCTCCAGTCCGGCGATCGACTCCAGCTTCTGCGCCAGCTCGGCCTCGGCCGAGGCCGCCAGCTCAAAGGCCACCTGCGAGAAGGCGGATGAGGCCTGCCCGGCCTCATCGCGCAGGCTTTGCTTGAGCTGCCGGGCCACCGGCGGCCACGCCGCGGGGATATGCTGCAGGACATCGGCATAGGCCTGTTGCCGGTCGTACTCGAAGCGGGCCAGCAGCCAGTCCAGCCCGGGCTTCTGCGCCGCGCTCAGCGCATCCGCGAACGCCTGCAGCTCGGCGATCGACACCTCGGCATCGCGGGCGGCATTGGTGCGCCGGGCCAGGGCGCGCAGGCGCTTGCGCAACGGCTTGTCGAGCGGAAGATAGACACGGTAGGCGCGCAGCCAGGTGCGGGAGCGGCGGATCGCCACGCGGAAATCGTGCAGCGCCTCGGCATCGGCCGGATCCCCCAGGCGCTGGCAGGCCGCATCGGCCTGCTTGCACAGGTGCAGCAGGTATGTCGCCGCTGCCTGCCCGACCGGAAGCCCCAGCAGCGACTCGCCCATCTCAGCGTCCGGAGCGCCTCAACTGGGCCGCCGTCATCAGCCAGGCCAGCGTCCCCTGCCCGGCCGCGAAGCGCTCGCCGAACTCGATCATGCAGGCCCCGCCCTTCTTCAGCGAAAAGAAGGCATTGTCCTGCCCCGAAAGCGCCCATCCCGCCCACAGGCTCAGGCCGGGCTCGTGGCCGACGATGGCCACATGCTTCTTCTCCGGGATCTGTTCGAGCCAGTCCAGCAACTCCTGATGGGAGGAGCCGGGCAGCAGCAGCGCCGTCTCCTTCACCTTCGCATCCGCGTAGGCCCCGGCGACGATCTCCGCCGTCTGCACCGCGCGCAGCCAGGGGCTCGTGGCCACGATGTGCAGCTCCGGCACCCATTGCTGCAGCCCCTCGACGATGCCGCGCATCCTTTTCCAGCCGTCCTTGGTCAGGGGGCGCTCCGCATCGGCCACGCTCATGTGCGCCGCCTCCACGCGGTCCAGGGCGATGGCATGCCGGATCACCAGAATCTTTCGCATCGGGCGGCTCCCTTCCCTACGCGGGGGGTTTATGCGTGGCCCCTGACGGGCCTCAGCCGGCCATCATGGCAGCTTTCAGGAGACGGAACAATCGTCACCGGGCCGGTGTCACACAGCTGCAGGCGGCCTCAGGCCTGGTCCTGGTGCAATTCGTACCAGATGGCGGCCAGCACCCCCATGGCACAGGCCAGCAGCACGCCGAGTATCCAAGCGAAGTACCACATATCGACTCCTTGCGGGTTACCTGTCAGTACGAGCCGTACTCGTCGCGGATGTCATCGATGCGCACCGGACCGCGCAGCACGCGGTACACCCAGGCCGTATAGGCCAGGATGATGGGCACGAAGATGACGGCCGCGGCCAGCATCAGGGCCAGCGTATGCTCGCTGGAGCTGCCGTCCCAGACCGTCAGGCTGTCGGCCGGCGTCGAGGACGAGGGCAGCAGGAACGGGAACAGCGCGAAGCCGGCGGTCAGCACGATGCCCGCCAGCGACAGGCCCGAGGAGATCAGGGCCACGACCGGACGCGAGGCCAGCAGCATGGCGCCGGCCGCACCGGCGATGCCCACCAGCGGGGCCAGCCACATCAGCGGATAATCCCCGTAGTTGTGCAGCCAGCCGCCGCCGACCACCCCCACCTGCTTCTGCGTCGGGTTGAGCGCGGCGTTGAGATCGCCGATGGCCGTGATGCGCATGCCGTGCACGCCGAACGCGATCCAGATGCCTGCCAGCACGAACAGCACGATGGTGGCGATGGCCGAGAGCCGCAGCGCCCTGCGGATGCGCTCGATCATGATCGCATCGTCCGTCTTGCAGTTCAGGAAGGCCGCGCCGTGCATCATCAGCATGGCCAGCGACACCAGGCCCGCCAGCACGCTGAAGGCGGACACGGCATCCAGGATGCCGCCGTCCATGACGATGCGCAGGTCCGGATCGAAGTGGTACGGGATGCCGGTCAGCATCAGGCCGAAGGCGACGCCGAACACCACGGACGGCAGCACGCCGCCGATGGTCAGCCCCCAGTCCCAGGTGTTGCGCCAGCGCGGATCGGCGATCTTGCTGCGGTACTCGAAGCCGGTCGGCCGGAAGAACAGCGAGAACAGCACGGCGATCATGGCCGGATACAGCACGGAGAACGAACTGGCATAGACCATCGGGAAGGCCGCGAACACGGCGCCGGCACCGAGGATCAGCCAGACCTGGTTGCCGTCCCAGGTCGGCGCCACGCAGTTGACGACGACGCGCCGCTCGTCATCCGTGCGCGCCACGATGCGCAGCAGGGCCCCGACGCCCAGGTCGAAGCCGCCGGTGACGGCGAAGCCGATCAGCAGCACGCCGATCAGCAGCCACCAGATGATCTTCAGGGTTTCATAGTCCAGCATCCCAGGCCTCCTTAAAGCGAGTCGCCGGAAAGTTCCGGTCCCTTGCGCGCGAACTTCACCATCAGGTACATCTCGGCCGCCGTCAGCGCCAGATAGAACACGACGAAGCCGGTCAGGCTCGCCGCCACCGAGCCCGTGCTCAGCGTCGACGCCGACAGAAAGGTGGGCAGCACGCCGCTGATGGTCCACGGCTGGCGCCCGTACTCGGCCACGAACCAGCCGAGGTCCGCCGCGATCCACGGTAGCGGCAGGGCGATCAGCGCCGCCCACAGCAGCCAGCGCCTCTCGCCGATATGCTCGCGCCAGACGTTGTAGGCGGCGGCCGTGAACAGCAGCAGCAGCAGGAAGCCGGAGAGCACCATCAGGCGGAAGGTGAAGAACATCGGCGCCACCCCCGGCACCGAGCCCATCGCCGCCTCGTGGATCTCGGCCTGCGTGGCCTTGCCGACATCGTCGGTGTAGCGCAGCAGCAGCATGGCATAGCCCATGTCCTGCTCGTGCGCCTTCAGCTGCTGCATCAGCGCCGGCGAATGATCGCCGGCCTTGATCTTCTGCAGGGCCTCCAGCGCCGGGATGCCGTTTTCGATGCGCTTCTCGTTGTCGGCGATGATGTCCTTCAGCCCCAGCACCGGCGTATCCACGGAGCGCGTGGCGATCAGCCCCAGCGCATAGGGGATGTCGACGGCACCGTGGGTCACCATCTTTTCCTGGTCGGGGAAGCCGAACAGCGTGAACGCGGCCGGCGGCTTCTGCGTCTCCCACTCGGCCTCGATGGCGGCCAGCTTCGCCTTCTGCACGTCGCCGACCGTATAGCCCGATTCGTCGCCCAGCACGATGGTGGACAGGATGGCGGCCAGCCCGAAACCGGCAGCCACGGCGAACGAGCGCTTGGCGAACTCGATATGCCGGCCGCGCAGCAGGTACCAGGAGCTGATGGCCAGCACGAACACGCTGCCCGTCACGTAGCCGGCGCTGACGGTATGCACGAACTTGGACTGGGCCACCGGATTGAACAGCAGGTCGGTGAAGCTCACCAGCTCCATGCGCATGGTCACGGGGTCGAAGGCGGAACCGACCGGGTTCTGCATCCAGCCGTTGGCGATCAGGATCCACAGTGCGGACAGGTTCGAGCCCACCGCCACCAGGAAGGTCACCAGCAGGTGCTGGTATTTCGTCAGGCGCTTCCAGCCGACGAAGAACAGGCCGACGAAGGTGGACTCGAGGAAGAAGGCCATCAGGCCCTCGATGGCCAGCGGCACGCCGAAGATGTCCCCGACGTAATGCGAGTAATAGGCCCAGTTGGTGCCGAACTGGAACTCCATGGTCAGGCCGGTGGCCACGCCCATGGCGAAGTTGATGCCGAACAGCTTGCCCCAGAACTGGGTCATCTGCCGGTAGATCGGCTTGTTCGTCACCACGTACACCGTCTCCATGATCACGAGCACGAAGCTCAGACCGAGGGTCAGCGGCACGAATATGAAGTGGAAGAAGGCGGTAAAGGCGAACTGCAGGCGCGACAGATCGATGAACAGCATGTCATGCATGGAAGCGTCTCCTACCTAGGGGTGGCCTTGTCGGATAAAAAACTGGCCCCGGGCCATGGCTGGGGGTCGGGAGGGGAGGAAAACCACACCAGCCATATTGCGCCCAGGACCAGTAACTTCAGCAGCAGGATCCCGGCGATTTCTCGGATATCGGAGGATCGGGATTGCATGGCGGTTATTTATATTAATATTTTATAATATAGTCAAGTATAATTTCTGTCGCTTGTCCATTGGCTACCCCCGCATCTGATGTTCAGGGTAGCACAGCCCCGAACGGCCGAGCGCGGAAGCCCGCATTTTTCATCGCCATGGATCAGGGGTGGGCCGGATGAGGCGCCGGCCGTGGGTGCCGAAGCCCTGCTAGAGGGTGCGCGCTAGCTGCACGCCGAGCCAGGTCAGGCTCAGGCAGATCACCACCTGACCCAGGATATTGCCCAGCGCCATCGCGAAGGCCCCGCTCTGCAGCAGCCGCAGCGATTCCAGCGAATAGGTGGAAAAGGTCGTCAGTGCCCCCAGCATGCCGACGGTGACGCCCAGCCGCCATAGCTCACCGACGCTCGAGCGCTCCACCATGAATACGAACAGGAAACCGATCAGGAAACTGCCGATGGCATTGACGGCGAAGGTGCCCCACGGGAAGGCCCCGCCGGCCAGGCGCTGGATGCTGCCCGCCAGGAACCAGCGCAGCAGCGCCCCCACCGCGCCGCCCGCCGCTATCGCCATCATCTGCGCCATCATGCCTTGTCCTCCCCGCCCTTGTCGCGGCGTCGCGCGGCCAGCCATGCCAGGCGCTCGCCCAGGGTCTTCTCGAAGCCCCTGTCCGTCGGAGTGTACAACGAAGCCGGCTGCATGCCCTCGGGAAAATGCCGCTGAACCACCACCGCATCAAGCTCGTCGTGGGCGTAGCGGTAGCCCTCCCCGTAGCCGATCTCTTTCATCAGCTTGGTCGGGGCGTTGCGCAGGTGCAGCGGCACGCCCAGGTTCTGGGTCTCCTTCGCCTCGCGCCGCGCCGCCTTCTCGGCCACATAGGCGGCATTGCTTTTCGGCGCCAGCGCCAGATAGATCACCGCCTCGAACAGGCCCAGCTCGCCCTCCGGCGAGCCGAGGATCTCGTACATGCGCTGGGCATCCAGGCAGACGGTCAGCGCGCGCGGATCGGCCAGCCCGATGTCCTCGGCGGCCATGCGGATCATGCGCCGGGCCAGATACAGCGGCTCCTCGCCGGCCTCCAGCATGCGCGCCAGCCAGTAGCAGGCGGCATCGGCATCGGAATCGCGCACGCACTTGTGCAGGGCCGAGATCAGGTCGTAGTGGAATTCCCCGTCGCGGTCGTACTGGGCCTGGCGCCGCTGCCAGTGTTCCTGCGCCTGTTCCAGCTGCCAGCGGCGGTCCGGGCCGGCCGCGGCCAGCGACTCCAGGGCATTGAGCGCATAGCGCGCATCGCCGTCGGCCAGCCGGCATAACCAGCCCAGCACGTCCTCGGCCACGTCGAAGCCGGGCAGGGAATCGCGCAGATGCTGCAGGGCCCGCGCCAGGATGCGTCCGAGCGCGGCCTCGTCGAGCGGCTTGAGCACGATGACCCGGCAGCGCGACAGCAGGGCGTTGTTCAGGGAGAACGACGGGTTCTCGGTCGTGGCGCCGACCAGCACCAGCGTGCCGTCCTCGATGCTCGGCAGCAGCACGTCCTGCTGGGCCTTGTTGAAGCGGTGGATCTCATCCAGGAACAGCAGATGCGTGCGGTTCTGCTTGCGCGCCTGCTGGATCACGGCCGTGACCTCGGCCTTGCCGGCCGACACGGCCGAAAGCTCGACCAGCGGCATGTGGCTGGCCCGGGCCATGATGCGCGCCAGCGTGGTCTTGCCCACCCCCGGCGGCCCCCAGAAGATGCAGGACACCGGCCGCCCCTCGGCCAGGGCCCGGGCGAACCAGCTGTCCGGCCGGGTCAGCTCCGGCTGGCCCTCGACCTCGGCCAGCACCTCGGGACGGACACGGTGGGCCAGCGGAACCGCGGGGCCCTCCGGTTTGGTGCCGAACAGCTCGGGTTCGCTCAAGCCTTCCCCGGGGCGGTTCAGAACACCTTCGAGACGCTCACCAGCAAGGCTTGGCGGCGGTCCCGCAGGGTGCCGGATGCCAGGCCGGCGAAGGTCTTGTTCGGATAGAAGGTGTAGCTGTAGGAGGCATCCGTGTGGAAGCCGAAGGCGTCGAAGCCGCCGCCGAGGCTGATGCGGTGGCCGTCCTCGTCGGCCAGCGCCGGGTTGAAGCCGGAGCTCTTGCTGGCGGCCCCATCGAAGGTGTAGCCGAAACGGACGGTGGCATTCTCACGCCATGCCCAGGTCAGGCCGGCCATCGCCGACACCGAGTCCCTGAGGTTCAGGGCATTGGTCTGCGCCGCCGTACCGCCGATGACGTTGAGGTTCTTCAGCTTGGACCAGTGCATCCAGTCCGCATCCACCTCCAGGCGCAGGCTGTCGGTGAAATCGTGGGCCACGCCGAGCATCACCTCGTCCGGCAGCTGCAGCGACAGGGTGCCGCCGTTGCCGTTGAACTTGACCTTGGGGCCGGAGCGGCCCATCACGCCGAACGACCAGCCGTACCACGGCCGCCACATCAGCGAGGCATGGCCGCCGAAGGCATCGCCCTTGGAGCGGCCGTCGAAGCGCACCGTGCCCTGGCTCAGCGCCGCCTTGCCGATATACCAGTCGCCGCCGATGGCCACGGCCAGGTTGCTGCTGACGGCATAGATCGCATCGGCCGACGCCCGCTGGATATTCAGGTTGGTCACGCCGAAGCCGGTGCCCAGCAGGCTCCAGTCGTTGTTGGCGTCGAACGCCGTCACGTAGGAAAGCCCGAAACCGAGGTTGCTGGTATGCGGCATCACCGTCGCATAGACCTGATAGGCGGCCCGCTGCTGCTTGGTTGAATTGGGGTAGGTGACGGACGTCGTCTTCAGCGAATTGTTGCGCGAGCGGATCAACGAACCGCCGGCCATCAGCGACACCCCGTCCTGCCAGGCGATGCCGGACGGATTGAAGGCCATGGCCGAGGCATCGTTGGCGGTGGCGGTAAAGGCGTTGCCCACGCCGGCCGCCGAGGCCGACAGATCGCCGTTGGCGAAGCCGCTGGCACGGGCATGTGCCGGCAGCGCCAGCATGGCCAGGCCGATCACCGACATCCATATGCGTTTGTTCATCTCGCTACTCCATTGCTGGACGGCTGCGGGTCCGTCACGACATCCACGCCCGGGGGCGGGCTGAAACTAAACACTTCCGCAGCCGGCGCAATCGCCGAAAGGCTGCCGAGGGTGATGCGGTTGCGGTTGCCCAGCGCATCCACGCTTTCCAGGTACACCAGCGTGCCGTCGGCCCTGAGGCCGAGCCACAGCTGCGGCCCCTCCCCGACCCTGACCTTGTAACGATGCACGTCGGGATGCAATCCCTGCGATTCATTGGCCAGCAGATGGATGTCGGCGGCATGCACCCGGCCGTCGAGCAGGCGCATCACCATGGGATCGACCGCGTCCAGGCTCTTCAGGTGTTCGGCCTGCATCAGGTCCGGCTCGTAGTGCCAGATACCGTGGCCGTCGCTGACATACAGCTGCGCATAGGGCTTGAAATACTGCCAGCGGAACCTCGCCGGGCGGCGCACGTCGAGCAGGCCGGTGTAATGCCGCGCGCTGCCGTCGGAGAAGGTCAGCGTCTGCTCGAAATCGCAGGAGAACCCCTGCAGGGCGGCCAGGTGGCGGATCCCCTGCTGCAACGGCGCCGGCATGGCCGCCGCCGTGGCCGTCCCCGGCACCAGCCAGCATATGCACGCGACCAGCAGCGTGCGCACGGCACGGCTCACTCGAAGACCCCGCCGCCCTCGGCCTGGCTGCGGGCCAGCACCTTGCGCACCCCGCCCGATCCCGGCGGCGTCACCAGCCCCTCGCGCTCCATGCGCTCGACCATGCGGCTGGCCCGGTTGTATC
>DATLWN010000065.1:0-3559 GCA_035576305.1 Mariprofundaceae bacterium | reverse complement strand
AGGTTGATGCCGGTGACATCCGGACGCGCCCGCTCGAAGACCAGCGCCTCCTCGTGCGTCAGGCCCGTGGTGCCGGAATACTTGGGCGTGCTCATCGCGAGGCCTCCAGCGCATCGATGTAGTCGCGGATATCGTCCGCCTCGATCATCTCGGTGGTGGCCACCAGCAGGTGGCGGGGCTCGACATCGTCCCCGAGCTGTTCCAGCGGGATGCCGGCGAAGATGCCGCGCCCCTCGGCCGTCTCGAGGAAACGCGTGCGCCGTGCGTGGTCGGCGAAGCTCAGCACGGTCTCGTTGTAGCGGGCGCCGCCAGCGGCCTGCACGTCGGACGGCAGGCCGGCCACGAGCATGGCCAGGGCTGCCGCCGAGCGCTCGGCCACGGTGGCGAGCCCGGTATCGCCGAGCAGGGCCATGTAGGTGGCGGCAGCGGTGCACATCAGGCCCTGGTTGGAGCAGATGTTACTGGTTGCCTTCTCTCGGCGGATATGCTGTTCGCGCGTGGACAGCGTCAGCACGAAGCCGCGCCGGCCCTGGGTGTCCTGCGTCATGCCGGCCACGCGGCCGGGCATCTGGCGCAGGTGCGCCTGCTTGCAGGTGAAGACGCCGAGATGCGGGCCGCCGAAGCCCATCGGGATGCCGAGCGCCTGGCCGGAGCCGACGACGATGTCGGCGCCGAATGCGCCGGGAGGGGCGATCAGCGCGAAGGCTGTGGCATCCGAGAAGGCGACGACCATCAGTGCGCCGTGCGCATCGCACAGCGCGCGCACCTCGGCCAGGTCGTAGACGGAGCCGAAATAATCCGGGTACTGCACGATGACGCAGGCGGTCTCATTGTCGATGGCGTCAGCCAGCGTCGCCATGTCGGTGCAGAAATCGCCGCAGGCAGCCTCGGCCAGTTCGCCGTCCTGCCTGGACAGGTAGTTGCGCGTCACCGCCCGGTAGCGCGGGTTCACGGAGCCCGCGATCACCACCCTGTCGCGGCGGCTGATGCGCCGGGCCATCAGCGCCGCCTCGGCCACGGCGGTGGCGGCGTCGTACATCGAGGCGTTGGATATCTCCATGCCGGTCAGGCGCGCCACCATCGTCTGGTACTCGAACAGCACCTGCAGCGTGCCTTGTGCGATCTCCGGCTGGTAGGGCGTGTAGGCGGTCAGGAACTCGCCGCGCCCGATCACGTAGTCGACGACGGCCGGCACGAAGTGGTGGTAGGTGCCGCCGCCGAGGAAGCAGCGGCTGTTGCCCGCATGCCGGTTCAGCTCGGCGGCTGCCGTGAACTTGCGCACGATGCCGGCCTCGCTCAGGGCCCCCGGCAGATCCAGGGAACCGGGCTTGAGATGGAAGCGTTCCGGAATATCGGCGAACAGGTCCGTGGTGCTGGCAACGCCGATGACCTCCAGCATGGCCGTGCGGTCGGCGTCGGTGTGGGGCAGAAAGCGCATGGATGGGTCCTTTGTCGGGATGGGTTACTCGGCCAGAAATGCCTCATAGGCGGCGGCATCCATCAGATGCGCGATATCGGTGTCGGACAGCTTCACCCGGGCGATCCAGCCCTCGCCGTACGGATCGGTATTGATCTTCTCGGGCGCCGATTCGAGCCCGTCGTTGGCCTCGACGACCTCGCCGGCCATCGGCGCGTAGACGTCGGATACCGCCTTGACCGATTCGACGACCGCGAATCCCTCCTCCCTGGCCACACTGCGTCCGGCCTCGGGCAACTCGACGAACACGATGTCGCCCAGTGCCTCCTGTGCGTGGTCGGTGATGCCGAAGGTGGCGGTGTCCCCCTCGATGCGTACCCATTCGTGGTCCTTGGTGTACTTCAGATCGCCCGGAATGTTCATGATTCCCTCCTGTTGGGCATGGCTCGGATTATTTTCGGACGCGGCTGCGCACGAAGGGCGGCTTCATGCGCGCAGCGGCGATGTGCTTGCCGCGGATATCGACGGCGAGATCCCCTGCGCCGGCCAGCTCCGGCTCCACATAGGCCAGGGCCACGCCGGAACCGGCAAGCGGCGAATACATGCCGCTGGTGACCTCGCCGACCACGCGGCCGCCCGACACCACCGGATAGTGCTCGCGCGGGATGCCGCGCTCCGTCAGCCTCAGGCCGACCAGTGCCTGGCGCCTGCCCTCGGCCTTGCGCGCCGCCACCGCCTCGCGGCCGATGAAGTCGCCCTTGTCGAGATGCGTGATCCACATCAGCCCGGCCTCGACCGGCGTCACGCGGTCGCTGATCTCGTGACCGTACAGCGCATAGCCCATCTCGGTGCGCAGCATATCGCGTGCGGCCAGACCGATCGGTTCGGCGCCACTGGCCAGCAGGGCGCGCCAGATGTCGACGGCGGCGGCATTCGGCAGGTACAGCTCAAAGCCGTCCTCGCCGGTGTAGCCGGTGCGCGAGATCATGGCCTCGCTGTCGCCGAGCCTGCCGTTGGCAAAATGGTAGTAGGCGACGGTGTCCAGGTCGATATCGGTCAGCGGCTGCAGCATGGTCTGGGCCCGTTCGCCCTGCAACGCCAGCAGCGTCGTGGCATCCGATTCATCGGTTACGCGCACGTCGAAGCCCTTCGCCTGCGCGGTCAGGTGCGCCACGTCCCTGTGCCGGTTGGCGGCGTTGATGCACAGGTAGAAATGCCCGTCGCCGATGCGGTAGGTGGTGATGTCGTCGATGAAGGTGCCGGATTCGTTGAGCAGCGCCGAGTACTGTACCTGGCCGTCGGCCAGGCGTGACACATCGTTGGTGGTCACATGCTGCAGGAAGGCCATGGCCCCGGCACCCGTCACGCGCACCTGGCCCATGTGCGAGATGTCGAACAGCCCGGCCGCGCCCTCGCGCACGGCGTGGTATTCCTTCAGGGCACCTTCCTGGTATTGCACAGGCATCTCGAAACCGGCGAAGGGCACCATGCGCCCGCCGAGATGAACGTGCTCGGCGTACAACGGCGTGCGTGCCAGGGTCTCGGTGGTCATGCGGATTCTCCCATATGCTGGCGGAAGGCCTGGATGGTGTTGGCCAGCAGCATCGTGATGGTCATCGGGCCGACGCCGCCGGGGACCGGCGTGATCCAGCCGGCGCGCTCGGCGGCCGCCTCGTATTCGACATCGCCGCACAGCCTGCCGTCCTCGCGCCGGTTCATGCCGACATCGATGACCACGGCACCCGGCTTGATCCATTCGCCCTTGACCAGCCCCGGCTTGCCGGCGGCAGCCACGACGATGTCGGCGCGGCGCACATGCGATTCCAGGCCGTGCGTGAAGCGGTGGGTGATGGTGACGGTGCAGCCGGCGAGCAGCAGCTCCAGCGACATCGGGCGGCCGACGATGTTCGAGGCGCCGACGACGACGGCCTCCTTGCCGTACAGGTCGAGCCCTGTCTCCTCCAATAGCTTCATGCAGCCATAGGGGGTGCAGGGGCGCAGGCTGGGGATGCGCGCCGCCAGGCGTCCGATGTTGTATGGGTGGAAGCCATCGACGTCCTTGTCCGGGCGGATGGCCTCGATCATCGATTCCGGGTCGATGTGGCTGGGCAGCGGCAGCTGCACCAGGATGCCGTCGACCAG
>DATLWN010000064.1:0-4539 GCA_035576305.1 Mariprofundaceae bacterium | reverse complement strand
CTGGGCTGCCAGATCGGCACAGCTGTCGGGAAGGGCGGATGCGGTCTGGGAGGTAAAGAGGAACAGTGCAACGGCAAGGAAGGCCTTTAGATGGTTCAAACCCATGTCTCCTTCTGATTCTTCATTGGTGTCGGGGCAGTATCCTCGGCACGGTGCATGAACAAAAGATGAAATATTACACCCTATGGCGCTAGGCGCATGCCCTGCCCGTGCCTGTGGATGCTGACGATGCACGGCTCCCAGGCAGCGACATCAGCGCCGTCGGGGCGAAGCCAGCGCCGGCGCCCGAGCAGGTAATAGGCCACCACGCCGGCGATGCCGCCGCACGCCGCCAGGGCGTCCACGGCATGGATGCCGAATGCCAGGCCCAGATGGCGGCACAGCAGCCCGACCAGCAGGAAGATGACCATCGGCCGCCCGTACAGCCGCCAGGTGGCCTGCAGCACGAAACGATCCGGCACCTCCACGACAACCTCGTCGCCGACAGCCGCGCCCAGCGGATTGCGTACGCGCATCTCCACCGGCTTGGTGTTCCACGAACCCAGTGTCGCGCATGACGCCTTGCCGGCGCAGGAACTGCAGGAGGATTCCCGCACGCCGAGCACCCAGGCCTCATCGCCTTCGACGGACTGTACGATCACGGTCTGCTGCATCTAGGCGCCAAACCCCCTTGGCCGCTCCGGTCGTCCGGATACGATCGGCATACTATCGTTACCGAACATACCACAAAATGCTAGCCTGTTGCCATCAGGCGACGAGGAACCCGCATTGACAGAGCAACGGCACGAGCATTGTGACTTCCTGATCATTGGTAGCGGCGCCGCCGGCCTGCTGACCGCCGTGAAGCTTGCCCCGCACGGCAAGGTCGTACTGATCAACAAGGGCGGCTTCAGCAACTCGAACACCTATTACTCCCAGGGCGGCATCGCCGCCGTCGTGGACGAGGCGGACTCCGTCGAATCGCATGTGGCCGACACCATCGCCGCCGGTGCCGGCCTGTGTCACGAGGATGTGGTGCGCGAGGTGGCCGGCATGGGGCGGGCCATCATCGACGAGCTGGTGGCCCTCGGCACCCCGTTCGACACGCTCGAGACGTCCCTGGATCTGACGCGCGAGGCGGCCCACAGCCACCGGCGCGTCGCCCATGTGCAGGACGCCACGGGCAAGGCCATCGGCCAGGCACTGCTGCGGCATGTCGATGCCCATGCGAACGTGCGCCACCTGCAGAACCATGTGGCGGTCGACCTGATCACCTCGGCACGGCTCGGCGGCAGCCCGCAGCACAACACCTGCATCGGTGCCTACATCCTGGCCCCGGGCGGCGAGGTCAAGACCTTCACGGCCTCGCACACCATCCTGGCCACCGGCGGCGTCGGCAAGGTCTACAAGGTCACCACCAACCCGCATGCCGCCACCGGTGACGGCATCGCCATGGCCTGGCGGGCCGGCTGCGAGGCCATGAACATGGAGTTCATGCAGTTCCATCCCACATGCCTGTACAACCCGCAGGGATCGACGATGATGCTGACCGAGGCCCTGCGGGGGGAGGGCGCCCTGCTCGTGGACCGGGGCGGCCGGCGCTTCTGCTTCGATTACCACGAGGCGGGCGAGCTGGCCCCGCGCGACGTCGTGGCCCGTGCCATCGACCATGAGATGAAGAAGTCCGGCTCGGACTGCATGTTCCTGGATGCCCGCCCCATCGGCGAGGACAAGATCCGCCACCAGTTCGTCAACACCAACCAGCGCCTGCTGGGCGTGGGGATCGACATGAGCCGGGACCTGATCCCCGTGGTGCCGGCCGCGCATTACATGTGCGGCGGCATCCGCGCAGGCCTCGACGGTGCCACCAGCATCGCCCACCTGTACGTGATCGGCGAATCCGCATGCACCGGCCTGCACGGCGCCAACCGCCTGGCCAGCAATTCGCTGCTGGAGTGCCTGGTGATGGCCGAGAAATGCACCGCACGCGTGCTGGCCGGCGGCAGCCTGCCGGAACGCAAGGCGCCGCAGTGGGATACCAGCGGCATCCGGCCGGAATTCGAGCGCGTGCCGATCAAGCACAACTGGGACGAGATCCGGGCCACGATGTCCAACTATGTCGGCATCGTGCGCTCCAACGAGCGCCTGCGCCGTGCCCGGCGGCGCCTGCACCTGATCCAGGAAGAGATTATGTCCTACTACTGGCAGCACCCGGTCAGCCAGGAACTGATCGAGCTGCGCAACCTGTCGATCGTCGCCGAGCTGATCGTCCGCTGCGCCCAGCAGCGCAAGGAGTCACGCGGCCTGCACTATTCCACCGATTACCCCGGAACCCTGCCCGCGGCCGTCGATACCATCCTGACGCCGGGCACCGGAACCCCTTGACCCATCACATCTGCTGCCTCGTGCAGATCTCCGGTCGGGTGCAGCAGGTCGGCTTTCGCATGTGGACCTACCGGCAGGCCCTGCGCCTGGACATCCACGGCTGGGTGCGCAACCTGCCGGACGGGCGGGTCGAGGCCTGCCTCGCCGCCACGCCCGAGCAGCTGGATCGAATGGTGGAATGCCTGAGGCAGGGCCCTCCCCTGGCGCGCGTGACATCGGTCGAGCGCCGGGACATCGCGCCGCCGGACGACCTCGAGGGGTTCAGGGTCCTGGAATGAATTCGGGCTGCCTGTATCACCTTTCCAGCCAGCCCCGCGCCATGGCTTACCAGCGATAGACGATCTTGGCATCACCGGTGTTCATGTGCGTGTGCGTCGAAGAAAGTGGCGCCCCCTAGTAATACAGGAAATTCAGCGTATTGATAATCATCCGCTTAAGATGATGAGGTTCATTCCACCGTTCGACTGCTAGATCACCTTGGCGGAACTCCCTGAAAAAGCTGCCATCGCGCAAATGGTAGAAGACCGCATCAAGATTGGATGCGGGCCTGAACCAGCCTTCGCGCCTTTCGAGTTCCTTCAAGTTGGGCTGTTTGACATCCCGATCGGCCATGGGTTCTATCTTGTCGGTGCCATCGGCATAGGTGTATCGCGGTTTGCGCGGTGTCAGCAGGATAAGGACCGATCGGGTGTAATCCAGCGTGGACTGGTGGGAAAACAGGTACTGGATGCCGGGAATGTCCTGGAGCAAAGGCACACCGTCGCTCTGCTTCTGTGTCTCCCGTTCGGACAGGCCGGATAGCACCAGGGTCTCATTGTATTTGAGTACGACGTTGGCGGATACTGTGTTCTTGGTGGTTTGGGCAAAACTGTTAAAACTCACGCTGGGCGATTGATTTTCAAGGAATTCGCGCGACGCATTGACATTGAATTGGATCTCGTCGTCGGACAGGAAGTTGGGCGTGACGGAAACCTTGATGCCTACCGGCTCGTCGACCAATGATCCTGCGAGATACGTCGATCCGGCGATTTCCACATGCCAGACTGTTCCAGAAAAGAAATTCGATTGCTCGCCGTCGAGAGCGACCAGGGTTGGCCGGGCCAACACCTCGTTACGATTGTAAGCATCGTTAAAAATATTCAGTGAATAGGCTATCGAAGAAAGCGTTGCCGTTGGGTTCCAGGTGAAGGTGCCCGTCTTCGATGGGGCACTGCCTGTGCTGGTGTTCGTTGCCGTGCTGAAGTTCAGGGTGCCGTTCAGGGTCATGCTCAGGCCGGAGAGCAGGTTGACGCCCTTGCCGGTGGAATGGTCCTCTTCCGAGCGAATAATGACCACGTCGACCAGGACCATCTTTGGGAGATGACTCGGGTGGCTGGCCGTTGCTGTGCCGGCTCCATTTCCCGGATTGCCCCCTGTGTCGCCGGAGGAGGAATCATTGGATGCCCCCGAGCCTCCGCCGAGGGGATCTCCGGAGTCGTACTGGGCTTTCCTGAGGTAGGACTTGTTCTTGTAGAACAAGCGCCAATCACCGAGGCGCTCGACCAGATGCGTCATACGGTAAGCGTCTTCCCGGGGATTGGCGTGACGGTATTTGGACAAGTCACCTTCAGCGGCACCGAAACGACCGGCGGCCGCATTGATCAGGATTTGATTGTACTTGATTTCATCGTCATTGGGCGCCAGCTCGGCGGCCCGTTTGATGGCCTTGGTCGCCACATTGAGGTCCTGGGCGAAATAGGATGCGCAGGCCAGCGCTTTCAGGATGGTCACGTTGTTCGGCGCATTGAGCAGGGCGTAGGCAAAGGCATCCTGCGCCCGCCGGTAGTTCTCCTGACGCATCATGATTTCGCCCTGCAGATAAGCGGCCCAGTAATTCCCGGGATCGTAGCGCAACGTGATGTCGTAGCCGGCCTTGGCGAGATCGTATTGGCTGGCGTCGCCGGCCTCTGCTCGCAGATGATAAGTCAGGGCGTTCAGGAAGTGCAGGTTGGGGTTGGCAGGATCGAATTTGAGCGCCCGGTTAAAATTCCTGGATGCAGCGACATAATCGCCGTGCTGAAGATCGTCGACTCCCTGACGGATGAAGCGATCGTTGAGATGATTGTCCGGCAGACGCCTTACCATTGCCGCCAAATCCCTGCTATCCAGCGTCATGGCCTTGGGGCGGTCAACATT
>DATLWN010000063.1:0-13686 GCA_035576305.1 Mariprofundaceae bacterium | reverse complement strand
GCGCGTTCAGCGGCAGGATGTCGACCGCACGGAATGCGATGCCCGCCTCGGTCAACGCCTGCATGATGGCATGCAGATGCTTGCGCGAGCGGGCCAGCACGGCGATGCGCGATCCCTCCGTCTCCAGCGCCTGGCGGATCGTCTCCACCACGGCCGCCGCCTCCCCGGCGGCATCCCGTTGCCGCTGCAGATGCACATGCACCTCGCCGGCATGGATCAGCGCCGCCTCGGCCGGCGCATAGCCGACTGCGGCCATCAAGACATCGTCCCCGTACGGGAAGATGTGCGAAAAGGCGCGGTTCACCCAATCGACGATCGCCGGCGCCGAACGGAAATTGTGCGTCAGGCTCTTCGGCTCGACCGCGGGCAGTTGCAGCCGGTTGCGCGCAGCCAGCAGGAACAGGCCCACGTCGGCCTTGCGGAAGCGGTAGATCGACTGCATCGGGTCGCCGACCATGAACAGCGTGCGGTGCGTGCCGTCGCCCGCCTGCCAGCCCTCGGTGAGATTGCGCAGCAGGCGCAGCTGCAACAGCGAGGTATCCTGGAACTCGTCCACAAGGATATGGTGGATGCGGTAATCCAGCCGCATCAGCAGATCGGTCGGATTGCCCTGTTCGTCCTCCAGCGCCCGCATCGCCCTGAGGGCGATCTCGATGAAATCGGCCTCGCCGCGCTGCTCGAACAGGCGCTGCAACGCCGCATCCGCCTTGAGCAGCAGCACCAGTTGCGCCTCCAGCACCCGCCATTGCATATCGTCGATGCGGGGTTCGGCCGGCATCGACATCAGCCCGGCCAGGGCTTCTTCCAGCCCTTCCACTGCGGCCAGCCGCTCCAGCCACTGCTGGAACTGCTGCTTGTGGGCCGCAAACGCCTTGTCGGGAGGGAAGCCTTGCCTGGCGGTAATGCCTCTGGGCTTGCGCAATCCCCTGTCCGTCATCAGCTCCCGCGCCAGGGCCTGCCACAGCGGCACCTCGGTCAGTGCTTCCCCCGGCCAGGACTGCAGACCGGACAGTTCAGCATCACCGCGGTTGGTTGCCGCAAAGGCGATCAGGGCCGGAAGCTCGACCCTGGCCGCTTCCGGCAGCAAGCGGGCGCACGCCGCCAGCCTCTCGGCCATGATCTCGGCCAGTCCCGCTTCGAGCATGTCGCGCAGCGCATCCGGATGGTCGGCATGCGGCCGGATGTCGTGCAGCCACTGGTCCCGTTTGCCGAGCATATCGGCCACCAGTTCGATCAGGGCCGGCAAATCGTGATCCTGATGCAGCAGCACCGCCGTGGCCTGATCACGGTTGCGGCGTTCCAGCTGCGCGAATGCCGTCTCGGCGGCTTCGCGGTACAGCGGCGCCACATGTGCGGAGGGCGTGGGCATGTCGCCGAGGCCTGAGAGCAGCGGCAACTGCCGCGCCAGTGCATGCGTGAAGCTGTCCAGCGTCATCATGCGCAGCCGCATCGGGTGTTCGGACAGATGCCAGCCGCGCTCCGCGGATCGCTGGTTCGCCACCTGGGCCAGCTGCCAGGTTTCCATCCTGTGCGAGGCCTCATCCGCCGGCCTTTCCATCGTCAGCGCCTCGATGACGCGGCCGCGCATCTCCGCCGCCGCCTTGCGCGTGAAGGTCAGCGCCAGAATCTCCTCGGGCTCGTCGACCACGGCGAGCAGCCTGAGGATGCGCCGGGTCAGCAGCTCCGTCTTGCCGGAACCGGCCGGCGCCTGCACGAGGAACGACCCGGCCGGATCGATGGCGGCACGACGAACATCGATGCTCATGCCCCGTCCCCCTCGTCGTCCTCATCAACGTCATGCGCAAAGCCGATCTCGTCGATCCGGCACACCGCCTCCAGGCCGCAGTGCCCGCAGGCATTGGCATCACGCGGCGCCACCTCGCTACGGCCCCGCACGAACTCCCCGGCCAGCGCATCGATGCTCTCTTTCCAGGAAGCGAGCAGCTGCGGCCAGTCGTCCGGTCGATGGTATCTCCCGTCGCACGGATCGATCCCCCCGATGCCCGTCTTCTCACCGGACAGGCCCTCGAACCCGCATTCGCCGCTGCGTACGCGGGCGAAGCAGACCGCATCACCGGCCCCCAGGCCCTCGGCCATGCTGTAAAGCGGCAACTGGGGCTGCTCCATGCGTTCGCCGATCCATTTCCCGACCGTCTGCTTCTGGCCGGTCTTGTAATCGATGAGGATCTTGCGTCCGTCGCCATCGCGATCAATCCGGTCGGCCTTCAGCCTCACCGTGAACTGCGGCTCGCCATCGCTGGGCAAGCGCAGGCTGTAGGGCTTCTCGCAGCAGACCACCTCGAACGGCGGACGTTCCCGCTCCACATCGAGCCAGTCGTGCAGCACCGCGGCCATGCGCTGGCGTTCGTAATCCCGGGTCGCCTCCGGTATCGCCATGCGCACCTTGCCCCAGGCATGATCGATCGCCGCCTCGATCAGGGACGCAGCGGCCTCCTCGTCGAGCGCCAGCAGCGCCTGCTGCGATTTCAGCTCCTCCCAGATGTGCTGCAGGGCATGATGGATCAGCGATCCCTTCTCGCGCGGCTCGATGCCGGGCCGGGTTTCCCCGAGCGGCGCCAGCGCCAGCCGGTGCGTGGCGAAGGCCCGGAACGGGCAGGCCGACTGGTTGCGGATGATATCGCTGCCGCCGGACACCGATTCGTCCGGACCGAGCGGCACGGGCGGCGCATCGCCGTAATGCTCCGTGACGTGTGCCGCCTGCGCTTCCGCCTCCGCTTCCGGTGATCCGGCAACCATCCCGGCCAACAGGGGGGAGACATTCAGCTCGCGCTCGTCGCGGCTATGCGCGAAACTGATATGCAACCGGGGCGCAGCCTGCCCAAGCCGTTGCCAGAGAAACTCCGATGCCTCGAAGGCCAGCGCAGGCGTGGCACAGGGCAGCGCATGGTGTCGCTGCACGGAGAACGGCAACAGGGACGACGGCTGCGCTGGCAGGGGCAACGCATCCTCATCGAAAGCGACCGCGAAGATGCGGTCGAATCGCAGTCCCGCGATCTGTTCCAGCGGCACGACCGACACCTGCGGGTAACGCACCGGCTGCGCAAACGGCGTCCGCCGGCATTCCGATGACAACAGCGACAGGAAAGCGCCCCACTCCAGTTTGTCGTGAATGGCATCCACGGCCACCAGTGAAGCGAGGCTCTCCCGGAAGGCGTTGAGCTGGCGAATCTCGCTGCCGCTGCGACCGGCTGCGGTCACCTGAAGAAACCCCATTTCCTGAAGCAGGGCATGCACCGATCTCACCCACTCGCTCGCCGGCCGGGCCGTGGAATCCCAGTCGGCCAGCAGTCGCACGACCTCGGCCAGTTTCGGCATCGCCTGCATTTCCGGCTGATTCAGCAGGCTGCCGAAACCGATGTAGTAGCGGTTATCCCCGCGCAGCCGCGCATCGAATTGCGCCCGGGCCATGCGCTCGGCGGCAAAGCCCCGGATGCCGTGCGAAAAAAGAAGCGGTGCGAGCTCGCTCAGCCGTGCCCCATTGCGCCCGGCCAGCCCCAGCAGGGCCAACGACTGGCATACCAGCGGCTGGTCGGCCAGCGGACCCCCCGTCATGTCCACGGCCTGCATGGAAAAGGCCGCCTCCGGGCCCGGAAGCAGGGCCTCATCCAGGATGCGGCGCAGCGTTTCGGCATCGCTCGCCTGCCGGCTGGTCACCACGGCGATGCGGGCATGCGCATCGGCCTCGATGCAGGCGGCGATGCGCCGGGCGAGATGGCGGTATTCGGCCTCGGCATCGGCACAGACGGTCAATGTCATCTCCGGCGGGGTATCTTCCGCCGCGATCGACGAAAATCCCGTTCCATGCCCATGCAGGGCCTGAAGCAGCGCCTGCTGCACCGGCGTGAAACGATCAAAGCCATCGAGCAGGATATGGCGGATGCTCACCAGGGATGCGATCCGCGGCAGCAGCAGCTCCGGCACGTCGGCCGCAAGCGTTCTACCCTCCCGCTCGACAATCCGGCGCATGGCCGCGATCCAGCGGGCCAGCGCCTCGGCCTCCCCCCCGGCCCCGTCCAGCTCCCGCACATCGATGTGAAACTCCCGGATCAGGGCATAGGCGTCGCGGGCATGGCGGGCCAGGCCGGAGGCGGTGCGGCCCGCGGCGGGCATGTCCTCGCCGATGATCCGCTCCCACAGCTGCAGCTCCTGCAGGGCGGTGAATGGCGCCGGCATCCCGGCATCCCCGCGGGCCAGGCCGGCCAGCCACTGCGGCCAGCTCTCGACCCGAGGCGTGGCGACGATGCCGTCGGCAGCCGCGACAAGCCGGCGTTTCCAGTCAGAAGCGAGCTTCGGGGTGGAGGCCAGCAGCAGCGACCCCTGCTCCAGAACGCCCGCCACGTCGGCCGCAGCGATCCCGATCACAGGCAGCTCTCCGGAAAAGTGACTTGATTTCATGGCCATTCCGTCCTTGAATTACGGTACGGTGCGACAGCGGATCCCCGGCATATCGATCCGGTTCCCCGTTGCCTACGAGGAGAAGTCATGAGCCAAGTCACGATCACCTGTCCACGGTGCAAGGAAAAGTTCAAGGCCGAAAAGTCCGATCTTTACGAGTGCCCGCATTGCGGCACGAACATCCGCCCCAAGAAGGGCAATACGGATCTCGACAAGACCCAGGTTTTCGAGACCTGATCGCCGCCCCCATGGATTCAATGGGGGCTTTTGGAATCAGAATCCGGCGTGCCGCCTTTCGGCACCAGCCTGCCCGGAACCACACGCCCCTGGGCATCCAGATGGGCGGGCACATACTGCATGTCGAGGTTCGTCCCGGCGTTCTGCCGGGTATGGTTCCAGGCCAGGTAGGCCGACAGGCCGCCGATCAGGATCGCCAGGGCCACGAATGCGAGCGACGGGCCGCTGTCGGAGCGCTGCGGGGTGACGTCGACGACCTCGGGCTGCATGCGCCGCTGCCGGCGCAGCTCCAGCCACAGCTTGAACACCCATGCCAGGTTGCGCAGCACGAACATCACCAGCATCGGGCCGAAAAAGAAGACGATCGCCACCAGCAGATCGCGGATCATGTCCGGGCCAGCTCCCTCGCCCGGCGCGCATACCCGGCCACGTCGGGCTCCCCGCCCTGCCGCTGGGCCAGATAGACGGTCTCCGCCAGGATCTCGAGCAGTTCATGCATGGCCTCGTGCCGGTCCATGCGCCTGACGGCGACCATCTGCTCCAGCGCCATCGCCACCTCGGGCGGCTGGCGTGTCGCGACCTGCTCCTCCAGGGCCAGATGCAGCGACAGGTGCAGATACGGGTTGATGCCCTCGTCGACATGAAAATCCCGGTCCAGGAAGCGCTCCATGTCGTCGAACAACGCATGGTATTCGGGATGCATGCGGATCACCCGCGCGATGCGCACCTCCAGGGCATTCAGCGGCAGGCCCGCCTCGGCCTTCTGCCAGGCATCCCAGAAAATCTGACGATGGGCGCGCAGTTGTTCCCGGCTGGGCTGCGACTGTACGGAATCCGATTGGCTCATCCGGCCTCCATGCCTTGATCATCCTGCCGCCCCCGGGGAATTGCAACCCTGCCGCAAACCCGTGGTCGGACCACGACATCGCTGGTTCACCTTCGAGCAGCTGTCTACAATCGCCTATCGTGTCGTACCGATCTCCAGCATCCCACCCGCACCAGCCACCGGCCTGGCGATCGTGCCCGGCCGCCGTGTCCCCATGCATCTGATGCGCATCCCCGGCCGGTACTGGATCATCGGCATCATCCTGTGCGCCTCGTCCCTGGCCGAGGCCGCGCCGCTGCGGCCGGCGACCCCCGGCCATCCGCGTGCCCCGCAATACGCGCTGGAGGCCGCATACGTCTACAACTTCATCCAGTTCACGGATTGGCCGGCCAAGGGGAAGGATGCGACGGTCACCGTGCTCGTCACCGGCGACGACAGGGTGCGCGCGGACATGAAGGACATCGCCGCCGAGACGAACAAGTCGGGGCAGATCCCCCTGCGCGTCGACCCCTGCATCGACCTCGCCTGCCTCGGCAGCCCCGAGGTCGTGTTCATCGGTAGCGACCAGGAGCCCCACCTGCAGCAATGGCTCGACCGCATGAAGGGATCGCCGGTGTTGACGGTGTCCGATATCCCGGGATTCGCCGACAGGGGCGGCATGATCGAGCTCGTCCGACGGCAAAACAGGCTGACCTTCCGCATCAACAGGGAGGCCATCGCGAACTCCGGACTCTATGTCAGCGCCCAGCTTTTGCAGCTCGGTGAAATCATCAACGAGGAAAGCCCATGACCCGACACCCCCTATCCTCGATCCAGCGAACACTGCAGGTGTCATTTGCCCTGACCCTGGGCTTCGCCACCCTGGTCATGGGCGGCGTATGGATCAGCAGCGACCAATCCCTGCTGGAGCATGAGGCCAAACGGGTTCTGACCGCGCGCGCCGACATCGTCGGCATCGCCGCCAGGCCCGCCCTGCTCTTCTCCGACAGGCGGCTTGCGAACAAGCTGCTGCTGGGCCTGAAGTCCAACACGGATATCACGCGCATGTGCCTGTTCACCGCCGACGGCAAGACCCTGGCCGACGTCATCGCCACCGGCAACGAGGGGGCATCGGTTCGCCCCGTGCCGTTCGAGACCAGCGATTTCCATATGCTCGGCAACCGCATGGAGCTGTACGAACCCATCGTCAGCGACGGCACGCCGATCGGCGTGGTCTATATCGAATCGAACCTCGACACCCTGTCCAACAGCGAGCGGACCAGCATCATCACCATCAGCCTGGTGATGGCGTTCAGCCTGATCCTCGCCCTGATCATCGCCATGGGGCTGCAGCGGAAGATCACATCCCCCATCGTTTCGCTGGCCCGCCTGATGCGGCGCGCCAGCGAGGAGCAGGACTATTCGCAGCGGCATTCCGAGGTCAGCAACGTGCGCGAGATCGATGACCTGCTTTCCGGGTACAACGCGATGATCCAGAAGGTCGAGGAGGGTTTCGTCGCCATCGAGAACAGCCAGCGGCAGCTCAGGGAAAGCGAAAGGCGCTTCCGGATCATCGCCGAGGCCACACCGCTGCCCATCATCATCTCGCGGCCCGACGAGTTGGGCAGCATCCTGTTCATCAACCGGGCCGCCCTGCAGCTGATGGCGGACAACCACCATCCACAGGCGCTGACGGGCACAGCCATGCTCTACAAGAACCCGGGCGATCGCCAGCGCATCCTGGAGCTCGTTTCCACCCAAGGGGCGCTGCATGCCTACGAGCTGCCGCTGAGCAAGCTCGACGGGTCGACGATCTGGGTGGAACTGTCGATCGTCCCGATCCGTTTCGAGGACGAACCGGGCATGTTCGGGACCTTCGTCGACATCACGGAACGCAGGCTCGTCCAGCAGACGCTGGCCAACGTCAATGAGGAGCTCGAGAAGCGCGTCCTCGACCGCACCCTGGCCCTGCAGGAGGCCAACCGGCAGCTGCTCGCCAGCCAGAAGGAGATCGAACGTGCGCATAACGAGCTGCAGTCGACGCTCGACAACATGCTCGACACATACTACCGCTTCGGACCGGACGGCATGCTGGCCTGGACCTCGAAGTCGGTGCAGAACCTGACCGGATATGCCCCGGAAGAGCTGCCCTCGATCCCCGTGGACCGGATCTTCGCGGAGCCGGCCGACCTGCGCGCCTTCCGCGTGGCGTTCGAAAGATCGAACGGATCACTGATCAATTACGAAACCCGCCTGCGGCGCAAGGATGGCCGGGTGATCTGGGTATCGGGTTCCGCCAAACTGATCCACAAGCCCGGCAAGGAGCAGGGAGGGGTCGAGGGCGTGATCCGCGATATCACCGCCCAGATCGAGGCGAAGGAGCAAAAGGCCGATATGGAGCGGCGGATGGCCCATGTCCAGCGCCTGGAATCCCTCGGCGTGCTCGCCGGCGGCATCGCCCATGATTTCAACAACCTGCTTTCCGCCATCCTCGGCAATGCCGAGCTGATGAGGCTGAAGCTGGACGGCGAATCCGAGGTGGACAAGGAAATCGGCAGCATCACCGTATCCTGCGAACGGGCCGCGGACCTCTGCCGTCAGATGCTTGCCTATTCCGGCCAGGGAAAGACCATCGTCGAGGCGGTCAACCTCTCCGAGCTCGTCGAGGAAACGGCGCAACTGCTGGATGTGTTCGTCTCCAAGAAGACCGCGCTCGACATGCGCCTCGACCCGGCGTTGCCGGCAGTCGATGCCGACAGGACGCAGCTGCAGCAGATCGTCATGAACCTGATCACCAACGCCTCGGAGGCCATCGGGGATGGTCCCGGCAAGGTATCGATATTGACCCGTTGCATCGACGCGAAGGCCGATGATCTGCGCAGCGAATATATCGAAGACACGCCGCCACCGGGCCGCTACATCTGCCTCGAGGTGCGCGACACCGGCTGCGGCATGGATAAGGCGACCATGCACCGCATCTTCGACCCGTTCTTTTCGACCAAATTCACGGGGCGGGGACTGGGCATGAGCGCGGTGCTGGGCATCGTGCGCAGCCATCATGGCTCCATCCGCATCAACAGCCGGCCGGGGGCCGGAACCACGATCCGCGTGCTGCTGCCGGCATCCCCCTTCCAGGAGCAGGTCCCTGCGCCGCGGCCCGATGCGAAGCGGCGTGATGCGAAGCGGCCTGCCGACAACGAGGGACAGCGGCCGGCCACCGTGCTGCTGGTGGACGACGAGCACATGGTCAGATCCATCGTCAAGTCCATTCTGGAACGCATGGGCTATACGGTGCTGACTGCCGAGAACGGCGTCGAATGCATCGAGGTCTTCCGCAAATTCCACAAGGATGTTGCTGTTGTTCTCCTCGACCTTACAATGCCGTTGATGGACGGGAGAGAGACGTTTCACCGGCTGCACGCCATCGATCCCGACGTCAAGGTCATCCTGTCGAGCGGCTACTCGCGCGAGGAGGCCTTTCAGCATTTCAAGGACATCTCCCCGGCCGGCTTCCTGCAGAAGCCTTATCTTTCCAAGCCCCTGCAGCAGGCCATCCGGGATGTGATCGGCCGGACATGAACGACGTCGCGCAGCATATGCCCCCCACCCTCCGGCTCCGCCTGATCGCGCTGGCGGCGCTGGTGCTGCTCCCGGCAATCGGCACCCCGCAGCCGGCCATGGCGGCCGGCAATGCCTCGGCGACCGAGCTGATGGGGCTGAACCTGCGGCAGCTGATGAACGTCACCGTCACCTCCCCGTCCAAACGGGATCAGAAATACTATTCGACGGCCGCCGCCCTGTTCGTGATCACGCAGGATGACATACGCCGCTCGGGTGCCCGCAGCATCCCGGAGGCCCTGCGCCTCGCCCCCGGCGTGAACGTGCAGCAGATCAACGCCAACCAGTACTCGATCTCCATCCGCGGCCAGAACGACCTGTTCTCCAACAAGCTGCTCGTGCTGATGGACGGGCGCCCGGTGTATACGCCGACCTTTTCCGGGGTGTGGTGGCCGGCCCTGAACTATCCGCTGCAGGACATCGACCGTATCGAGGTGCTGCGCGGACCGAGCGGCGCCGTCTGGGGCGCCAACGCCGTCAACGGCGTGATCAACATCATCACCAAGGACGCGCATGACACCAGGGGCCTGATGATCTCCGGCGGCACGGGCAGCCATGAAAAGGGCTTCGGCACCATCCGGGCAGCCGGCAGCATCGGTCACGCCGCCTACCGCATCTACGGCATGCGCGAGAAACGGGACGGCTACCTGGACCCCTCCACCAGCCAGAGGAGCCCGGATCACCGCAAATTCGACCAGGGCGGCTTCCGCCTCGACTGGGACAAGGGGGATACCCACGTCTCGCTGCACGGCGACAGCTATCAGGTCAAGGCCGGCGCCTTCGGCGTCATCGACAGCCAGCTCGGCAGCGCCTCCGTCCCCTACACCAGCGAGAACCTGTATTCCGGACGGAACCTGGTGATGAAGCTCCAGGACAGCCTGACGACGGACACGCAACTGGAGGCCCAGGCGTTCTACGATCAGTACACGGTTTCCACACCGTTCTACGGGGAGCGGCGCGACACCTACGATCTGGACCTGCAGCTGAACCTGTCGCAGTTGCCGTATCAGCTGGTGTCGCTGGGCTACGATTTCCGCAGCTCGTACGGGAACATGACCAATACGCCGGTACTGCAGCTGCCCAGCCAGCGCGACGTGCTGCATTCGTATTTCCTGAATGACGACATCCGGCTGATGGACCGGCTGCACCTGATCCTCGGCGCCAAGGTCGAACGCAACCGCTACAGCAACTGGCAGACGGAACCGAATGCGCGCATGATCTATTCTGCGGACACCTGGGCGCTGTGGGCCGCCTACTCCCAGGCCGTACGGGTTCCCGACCTGGTCGAGAACGGCATCAGCTTCAACGCCAAGGGCCTGACCGGCACGGTCGTGCGCCTGCTGGGCACCGGCCTCGTCCGCCCCGAAAAGGTCGAATCGTACGAGGCGGGATACCGCTTCTTCCCGGACGACAACACCCTGCTGCAGGCCACGGTCTTCCAGATGAACTACCGGGGCGTGTCCGACGCCCATCTGCAGGCCGCGAACGCCTTCATCGAGGGCGGCTACCTCGTCGTGCCGTCCTACCTGATGAACCTGCTGGACGGCCGGGTCATCGGCGTCGAGGGCGATTTCACCTACCGCTTCAGCGACTGGGGCAGGATCAAGGGCACGATCAGTTACATGGACCAGGTCTACTGGCCCAATCCGATCAACGATGCCGAGGCGCAATCCACGGCCTTCTCCGTGACCCAGAAAACCCCTCGCCTGCAGTACACGGCGGGGCTGAGCCTCGATCCGATCACGCATGTCGAGATGGACGTGAACCTGTACCACTTCGATGCCTTCCGCTGGAGCGAGACCGGCAAGCGCTACGATGTCCAGCCCTATACGCGCCTGGATGCCCGCATCGGCTGGCGGCCGAGCAGCAAGGTCGAGATCGACCTGATCGGCAAGAACCTGCTGCAGCAGACGCATACGGAGGAGATCAACAACTTCCTGGAGTACGCCTCGCTGATCGAGCAGAGCTACCTGTGCATGGCGACCATCCGCTACTGATCCCGGCCCGCCGTGCGGGCCGCCGGCATCACAGGCGGCGGTGCCTCAGCGCCGGGATCATCGAACGCACCTGATCGACCCTGGCCAGGTCCAGCTCGGCCAGCACCAGCCCCTCGCCGTCCTCCCGGCATGCCAGCACCTCGCCCCATGGATCGACGATCATGCTATGCCCCCATGTCCGGCGCCCGCCTGGATGCTCGCCCGTCTGGCCGGGTGCCAGCACATAGGCCTGGTTCTCGATGGCCCGGGCCCTGAGCAGCGTCTCCCAGTGCGCCATGCCGGTGGGCACGGTGAACGCCGAGGGCACGGTCAGCACCTGGCAGCCCGCCTCGGCGTAACGGCGGTAAAGCTCCGGGAAACGCAAGTCGTAGCACACGGACAGGCCGATCCGCCAGGGTCCGATCGACACCGATTTCGGCTCGCTGCCGGGCGAGATCGTCGCCGACTCCATATAGCGCTCCGGGCCGAGATCGACGTCGAACAGGTGCATCTTGTCGTAGATCTCCAGGAGCTTCCCGTCCGGCGAGAACACCGGGCTGGCGTTGCGCAGGCGATCGGAGTCCCGCTGCCTGAGCAGCAGGCTGCCGCCGATCACATGCATGCGGTGGCGTTCGGCCTGCTCGGACAAAAAGCCCAGCACCCACGAATCCTCGGGATAATCGGCGGCGGCGCGGCGCGCCTCGTCGTTGCGCCCCATGAACGAGAAATTCTCGGGCAGCACGATCAACCGCACGGCCTCGGCGGCCGCTTCGTCGATCAGGCGCTCCGCCGTGGCCAGATTGTGTTCCCTGTCATCCCCGGAACACATCTGCACGCAGGCGACGCGCAGCAGCCCGTCGCTCACTTCGGCTCCAGCACCAGCACCTGGTGGTCGTGGTCGATGGTCATCTTGTAGGAGCCGAGGAAATTCATGCCAAGCAGGCCCACGTGGCCGCCGGCATCGATATCATGCACCACGGCATCGACGCCCTCGGCGTGCAGCGAGCCGAGATCGAAGCGCTCGACGCTGACCAGCGGGGCGTTGATGACGCCGTTGGCGGTCTGGATGGGGATGCTGGCCGTACCCTCGGTGGCGATCCCGGCCTGTTCGGCCACCGCCTTGGGGATCACCATCAGGCTCGCCCCCGTATCCACGACGAAGTCGACCGGCACGCCGTTGACCCGCCCGTCGACGTGCATCTGGCCGGCGATATCGCGGTAGGGAACGGTCTTGCGATTGATCTCCTGGTTGAAGCCCGGGTTGTGCACCGTATTGGAGGGACCGGTATCGACCGGCTTGGCCTGACCCGCCGGCACGTCGTAGTAATGGATACGGCCGCTGGCATCCGTCCATGTGTACACCTGCCCGGCCCGCGCGACAGCCCATGGCAGCGCCAGGGCCGCGGCCATGAACAGCAGCAGGGCCTTACGCAGCAAAGCGCCCCAACCCCAGGATCGAACCGACATTGGCGCCCTCCTTGATCACGGGTACCAGGCGACCCGGCGCGCTGCTGCTCATCAGCGTCATCATGCCGGGGCCATGGCCGGCCAGCGGCGAATCGGAATGGATGACCACGCCGATGGTGACCGCCCCCTTGCGGTAGGTGCGCCCATAGCGGTTGTCGTGGTCGAGCACCGCCACGAAATCCCCGAAGCGCAACCGGTCCAGCCCGAATTCGCGCACCGTGTCCGGATCATGGCACAGGATGTCGTAGTCGCCGGTCGTCACCGACAGCGCGCCGATGCCCGATCCCATCGCGTGTCCCGGCACCACCACATGCACCGGCACGGCCAGCGAACCGCCCTTGTTCTCGCTGAGGCCCCAGGCCTCCAGCAGGCCCGGATCGAGGTTGTAGATATGCACATCCGGATAATCGACGAGGCGCAGGCCCTGGCCGTAGCCGCGGATCAGGAACTTGTCGTCGCAGGTCAGCTTGTCCAGGGTCTCGTCCGGGAAATCGAGCATCAGGTGCTCCACCCCGCCATGGTGGCCGATCACCGTGCCCACCTCGCCCTTGGCATCGCCGGAGACCACGCGCGCCGTGTTGCCGCAGCACGACAGGAACTGGAAGCCGGCCTCCGCCTTCTTGTTCGCATGGGTCAGCTTGGCCGACACACCGGGCTCGAGATGCTCCCCGGCCCAGCCGAACACCGAATCGCCGACCTTGACGTTGTAGGTGATGCCGCCGGTCGACGGCCAGGCGAAGATCTCGCCGTTGGCCCCCACCTCGAACGGCGCCCACTGGTTGGCGGGCGACACCGTGCCCTGCACCGCCGTCATCACCAGCTGCTCGCGGTTGGTCTTCAGGCTCATGCGTCCTCCCTGACATAATGCAGAAAATGGCTCTCACGCCCCTCGCGCAGGCCCCGCTGCTCGAACTTGGTGAAGGGACGATCCGCATCGCGTTCCACGAACCGGCCACGGCCGGCGACATTGCGCAGCCCCGGCGTGGCATCGAGGATACCCTGCATCCATTCGGCGAGATCCGGCTTGTCGCTCGCCAGCTTGATAAAGCCGCCCGGCTTCAGGCGGGACGCCAGCAGCGCGGCGAAATCGCTCTGGATCAGCCGGCGCCCGACGTGGCGCGTCTTCGGCCACGGGTCGGGATGGTTGATGATGATGCCATCGAGTTG
>DATLWN010000062.1:0-2572 GCA_035576305.1 Mariprofundaceae bacterium | reverse complement strand
GCTCCAGGGTCACGGTGTCGCCGACCTTCAGCTCCGCCAGCTCCTTGATGCCGCAGACCATGAAGCCGACCTCGCCGGCAGAGAGGGCGTCTCGGGCCAGCGGCTGCGGCCGGAACACGCCCAGGTCCTGCACCTCGAAGGCGCGGCGGCTGGACATCAGGCGGATCTTCTCGCCCTTCTTGATCTGGCCATCGACGACGCGCACCACCGCCACGGCGCCAACGTAGGGATCGAACCAGGAATCGACGACCAGCGCCTTCAGTGGCGCGTCCGGCGCACCCTTCGGCGGCGGGATGCGGTGCACGATCGCCTCCAGCACCGCGGCGATGCCCTGGCCGGTCTTGGCCGATACGGCGATGGCGCCGGAGGCGTCCAGGCCGATGACCTCCTCGATCTGCCGCTTGGCCTCCTCGATATCCGCGGACGGCAGGTCGATCTTGTTGATCACCGGGATGATCTCGAGGTCGTTCTCGATGGCCAGGTACACATTGGCCAGTGTCTGGGCCTCCACGCCCTGGGTGGCGTCGACCACCAGCAGGGCCCCCTCGCAGGCCTGCAGCGAGCGCGACACCTCGTAGGTGAAATCCACGTGTCCGGGTGTATCGATCAGGTTCAGGTTGTAGATGCCACCGTCGGCCGCCTTGTAGCTGAGCGCCGCCGTCTGCGCCTTGATGGTGATACCGCGCTCCTGCTCCAGGTCCATGGAATCGAGCACCTGCTTCTTCATCTCGCGCTGGGTCAGCGCGCCGGTATCCTCGATCAGGCGGTCGGCCAGCGTGGACTTGCCGTGATCGATGTGCGCGATGATCGAGAAGTTGCGGATACGGGACTGCTCCATGGGCGCGGCAGTGTAGCGGCGGCGACTGGCCTGCGCCATACGCCGAACGCGTGCTATGCTGCGTGATTAGATGCCGGGGGCCATATGAACAAGCATGCTGCGCCGCATTTCTACCTGTGGATCCATGGCGAGGGCCGCGACGGCAATGTCCAGCCCGCCGAGATCAAAAGCCCGTTCGACGGCTCCCTCGTCGGCACCGTGTCCATGGCCGGGCGCCGGCAGATCCGGGATGCCATCCACAGCAGCCAGTCCGCCTGCCAGGCCCTGAAGGCGATGAGCCGCTTCAAGCGCGCCGAGCTGTTGCTGCGCATGCGCGACAGCCTGCGCGACATCCGCGCCGAACTGGTCGATGCCCTGATCCTCGAGGGCGGCAAGCCGCGCATGTTCGCCGAACAGGAATTCGCGCGCACCCTGGCCACCTTCTCCTGGGCGGCCGAGGAGGCCCGGCGCTTTACCGGCGAGATCGTGCCGCTGGACGGCATGGAGCGCGGCATCGGCTACGAGGGCTACACGCGCCGGGAACCGCTCGGCGTCATCTTCGGCATCACGCCGTTCAACTTCCCGCTGAACCTGGTGGCGCACAAGGTGGCGCCGGCGCTGGCCAGCGGCAATGCCATCATCATCAAGCCGGCCACCAACACCCCGATCGCGGCCCTGCTGATGGCCAGGGTGGCCAGTGCCGCCGGCTGGCCCGACGGCAGCCTCAACGTGCTGCCCATGCGCCATCGGGACGTGCCGCTGCTGTTGACCGACGAGCGGGTGCGCATGGTCAGCTTCACCGGCAGCCCGGACGTCGGCTGGCGGCTGAAGCGGGCCGTGGACAAGCAGTGCATGACCCTGGAACTGGGCGGTAATTCCGGCTCGTATGTCGATAGCGATGCGGACCTGGCCTGGGCCGCCGAGCGCCTGGCGCTCGGCGGTTTCGCCCAGGCCGGCCAGTCCTGCATCGCCGTGCAGCGCATCTATGTGCAGCAGCAGGTGTACGAGCCATTCCTGGAGATGATCGTGGCCCAGGCCAAGGCCACCCGCGCCGGCAATCCGCATGACCCGGATACGGTCGTCGGCCCCGTCATCTCGGCCCAGGCCGCCGAACGCATCATGGCCATCATCGAAGAGGCGGTGGGCGCTGGCGCCCGCATCGCCTGCGGCGGCCACCGCCTGGCCCTCGGCATCGGCAACGTCATCGAACCGACCGTGCTGACCGACGTGCATGAGAACATGCTGGTGTGCAGCAAGGAGATCTTTGCGCCGGTGATCACCGTATTGCCCGTGGCCGGCATCGACGAGGCCATCCGCCACATCAACGCCTCGCCCTTCGGCCTGCAGGCCGCCGTGTTCAGCCGGCATCTGCCGAGCGTGCAGGCCGCCATCGAGCGCATCGAAACCGGGGGGGTCATCATCAACGATTTCCCCACCTTCCGGGTCGAGCATATGCCGTATGGCGGCATCAAGGCCTCCGGCCTGGGCCGTGAGGGCATCCGTTCGGCCATGCTGGAGATGAGCGAACCGAAGATGGTCGTTACCCGTCTGGAACCGCGAGCGGAGGCATAACCCCCACGCGGCCGGGTGCGCTTATTCGGCCCTGGCCATCACGCTCCGGTGCCGGGAATAAGCGAAATAGATGACGAGACCGATCACCGTCCAGATGCCGAAGCCGATGAACGTCACCCGGCTCAGATGCGCGATCAGGAACAGGCAGAAGGCCATGGCCAGCACCGAGGTCCAGGGCATGAA
>DATLWN010000061.1:0-3648 GCA_035576305.1 Mariprofundaceae bacterium | reverse complement strand
TCGCATCGACACCGATGGACTATCGTTGCTCTATGGACGTGCACATCGGCTGCTCGGGCTATTACTACCGCCACTGGCAGGGGCCGTGGTATCCCGAAGCGCTGCCCGCGTCGCGCTGGTTCGCCTTCTACGCCGAGCACTTCGACACCGTGGAGATCAACTCCAGCTTCTACCGCTTCCCGACCGCCGCCACCGCCCGCCGCTGGCTGAGGCAGGCGCCGGATGGCTTCGTCTACTCGCTGAAGGCGCCGCGCCTGATCACGCACCTGAAGCGTTTCCACGACTGCGCGTCATTGCTGGACGATTTCTACGGCGTGCTCGCGGGGCTGGGCGCGCACCTGGGCTGCGTGCTGTTCCAGCTGCCGCCCTCGCTGCATTTCTCCGAGCCGATGCTGGCGCAGCTGGCAGGGGCGATGCGCCCGGATTTCCGCAACGTCATCGAATTCCGCCATGCCGGCTGGTGGCGCCCCGAGGTGTTCGCGGCGCTGCGCGAGAGTCGCATCGGCTTCTGCAGCGTAGCCGCCCCCGGACTGCCGGACGAGCTCGTCGTCACCGCCCCCGACGTCTACCTGCGCCTGCACGGCGATCCGTGGTATGCCCAGGACTACAGCGAAGCGGAATTGGCGGCCTGGGCGGCGCGCCTCGAGGCGGCGGATGCCATGCGGGCCTGGGTCTATTTCAACAACGACCACCATGCCTTCGCCACCGCCAACGCCGCCGCGCTGAAGCGCCTGCTGGCCGCCTGAAGGTTCGGAACATCGCGAAATCCGCCCGCGGCATCACCGGCGCGGGTTGCTACAATGTCGGGATGCGCAGCCCCTTCTCGCCGGCCCACCTGCTGATCTTCGTGCTGATCCTGGTCTTCCTGCTGACCATGGTGCAGCTGGGCCTGGTGTCGCTGGCCTTCGACAAGCTGGGGCTGTCCACGTCCCAGGGCATGCTGCTGCTGTTCGCCTCGCTGTTCGGCAGCCTGCTGAACCTGCCGCTGACCTCGATCAAGGCCGAGCCGCCTCCGGAGCCGGATGCAGCGCACCCCTTGCCGCAGAGCGTGCTGCGCCTGCCCGTGCTGCCGTTCACCGGGCGCACGCTGATCGCCGTCAATGCCGGCGGCTGCCTGGTGCCGCTGGTGTTCTCCGCCAGCCTGATCCGCCATTTCCCGCTGCCGCTGTCCGACATCCTGCTCGCCGTCGCCATCGTCGCCGGCATCTGCTATGCCACCAGCCGGCCGATCCCGCAGCTGGGCATCGGCATGCCGATGCTGGTGGCGCCGATCGCCGCCGCCATCGTCGCCGTGCTGATCGGCGGCGAGAAGCTGGCCGCACCGCTGGCCTATATCTGCGGCACGCTCGGCGTGCTGGTCGGCGCCGACCTGCTGCGCCTGAAGGACATCGCCAAGATCGGGGCGCCGATCGCCTCCATCGGCGGCGCCGGCACCTTCGACGGCATCTTCCTGACCGGTATCGTCGCTGTGCTGCTGACCTGAATGGCCGTCGAACCAATCAAATGGCATGAGACCGAGGACGGCGAGCTGTCGATCGAAGCCATGCGCGACAAGCTCAGGCGCCTCGGCTGCACGGTAAGCCTGTACGCCTATCCGCCCGGCACCCGTTTCCCGCCGCATACGCATCATGTGGACAAGATCGACGGCGTGTTCTCCGGCCGCTTCAAAATGACGATGCACGGCGAAACCGTGACCCTGGAGGCGGGGGACCTGCTGGCGGTGCCGAAGGGGGTGTCGCACAGCGCCGAGGTGGTCGGTGACGAGCCCGTGATCTCGCTTGATGGAATAAGAACCTAGAAAAACAAACGGCCCCGAAGGGCCGTTTCATCAGATGTGGATCGCGATGCCTTCGGAATCGAGCACGGATTCGTGGATCATCTCCGACAGCGTCGGGTGCGGGAACATGTGATGCGCCAGCTCCGCCTCCGTGGTCTCCAGCGTGCGCGCCAGGCCCAGCGGCACGATCAGCTCCGTGGCCTCGGCACCGACAATGTGCGCGCCCAAGAGCTCGCCCGTCTCGGCGTGGAAGATCGTCTTGACCATGCCCTCGGTCTCGGCCAGACCCATGGCCTTGCCGTTCGGGGCGTAGGACATGCGTCCTATTTTCACCGGGATGCCCTCGGCCTGGCACTGCTTCTCGGTCTTGCCGCAAGATCCGACCTGCGGCTGGCAGTAGGTGCAGCCCGGCACGTTGCCGTAGTTCACCTTGTGCGGGTTGAGCCCCGCGATGGCCTCGACACAGACGATGCCCTCGTGGCTGGCGACATGCGCCAGCGCCGGGGCGCCGATGACGTCGCCGATGGCGTACACGCCCGGATGGTCGGTGCGGTACCAGTCGTCCACGGCGATGGTGTTGCGCTCGACCTGCATCGAGGTGTGCTCGGCGCCGATGTCCTCGGTATTGCCGACGACGCCGACGGCCACCAGCACGCAGTCGCCCTCCACACTCTCGGTCTTGCCCTTGGCCTCGTACTCGACCACGCCCTTGGTCTTCACCTTCTTCGCGGACTTGACCATGGCGCCGGTGACGACCTTGATGCCGTTCTTCTTGAAGCTGCGCTCGACGACCTTGGCGATCTCATGGTCCTCCAGCGGCAGGATCTGCTCGGCCGCCTCCAGCACCGTCACCTCGGAGCCCATGGCGTTGTAGAAGTAGGCGAACTCCATGCCGATGGCGCCACTACCGATGACGACCAGCCTCTTCGGCAGCTTGTCCATCGACAGCGCCTTCTTGTAGGTGATCACCACCTCGCCGTCGACCTCCATGCCGGGGAAGGCGCGGGCGCGCGCACCGGTGGCCACGATGACGTGCTTCGCCGTGACCTCTCTCTCGCCATCCTTGGTCTCGACCAGCAGCTTGTTGCCGGCGGCGAAGCGCGCATAGCCCTCGATCGAGGTGATCTTGTTCTTCTTGAACAGGAAACCGATGCCGCCGGACAGCTTGTCGGCGATCTTGCGGCTGCGGGCGATGGCCGCAGTCAGGTCCGGCTTGGCCTTGGACACACCCAGGCCCAGCTCCTCGCCGTGATGCTCGATGACGTTGATGATCTCGGCCGTGCGCAAGAGCGCCTTGGTCGGGATGCAGCCCCAGTTCAGGCAGATGCCGCCCAGGTGCGTGGACTCGATGCAGGCCGTCTTCAGGCCCAGCTGGGCGGCGCGGATCGCCGCCACGTAGCCGCCGGGGCCGGCGCCGACGACGACCACGTCGTACTCGCCGTCCGCGTTGAACACGCCGGCCGGCTTCAGGTTCAGCTCGTGCTCGTCATGCTCCTCGGCTGCGAGCGGGGCAGCGGCCAGACTTTCGGCCACCTGCTGGGGCGTGGCCACCGGGGCGGTGGCCTCGACGATCGGCGCCTCGGCCTCCCCGCCGGCACCCTCCGGCATGTAGTCGGCGGGCACGTCCTCGCCCTCCTCGGCGATCACCGCAATCGGGTTGCCCACGGCCACCACCGAGCCCTCGGGGGCGATGATCCTGTGCAGCACGCCCTCGTCGACGACCTCCATCTCCATCGTCGCCTTGTCCGTCTCGACCTCCGCCAGCACCTCGCCGGAGCTCAGCGTGTCGCCCTCCTTCTTCAGCCAGCGGGCGATCCTGCCCTCCGTCATCGTCGGCGACAGCTGGGTCATGAATACGTCTATCGGCATGG
>DATLWN010000060.1:0-2576 GCA_035576305.1 Mariprofundaceae bacterium | reverse complement strand
ACCCCAAGGGAGGCCGACCATGAACAGATTCTTCCGCCACGGCATCGCCATCGCGGCCGCAAGCCTGATCGGGCTCGCCGCAGCCTGCTCCAGCAACAACTCCAATACCGCAAGTACCGCAACGGGTTCCACCGCCGGTGGCAGCGGCAAGATTGACGCCTGCAAGCTCGTCAGCGCCGACCAGGCGAGCAGGATCCTCGGCACCAAGATCACGGTGCGCGCCATCGACACCTCGGAGGCCGGCCCGGACGCCGGCTCGATGTGCAATTACTCGGGCGGAGGCATCGGCAGCGGCTTCATGCTGATCGCCGCGCATATCGGCTACAGCGATGCGGCGGCGGAGGTGGCCAGCCAGCAGAAGGAGGAGTCCTCGCACCTGCCGCCGGGCATCCCGCATCCCACATTCAGCACCGTCGAGGGGCTGGGGGATGCCGCCTATCTGTACAAGACGGCCGGCAGCTTCCAGCTGCACGTGCTGGCGCACGGCGACGCCATCGTGATCAACCGCAACGCAGCCGCCACCGCCAAGGAGGTGGATCAGACCAAGCAGATCGCCAGGATCGCCCTGTCCAACTTGAAGTAAGGCGATCGACGGCCTTTGTCGAACGGGGCGATCGCCGCTATCCTCGCCCGTCCAGTCTGATTCGCGGAGAGGCGCAATGAGCATCAAGTCCGATAAATGGATCCGCCGCATGGCGGCCGAGCACGGCATGATCGAGCCGTTCGTCGACAGCCAGGTCAAGCAGACCGACGGCGGTCACGGCGCCATCTCCTACGGCCTGTCATCCTACGGCTACGACGTGCGCTGCGCCGACGAGTTCAAGATCTTCACCAACATCAACTCGGCCGTCGTCGACCCGAAGAACTTCAGCCCGCACTCCTTCGTCGACGTCAAGTCCGACGTGTGCATCATCCCGCCGAACTCCTTCGCGCTGGCACGCACCATCGAGTACATGCGCATCCCGCGCAACGTGCTGACGATCTGCCTCGGCAAGTCCACCTACGCGCGCTGCGGCATCATCGTCAACGTCACGCCGCTGGAGCCGGAATGGGAGGGGCACGTGACGCTGGAGTTCTCCAACACCACGCCGTTGCCGGCCAAGATCTACGCCGGCGAAGGCGTGGCCCAGTTCCTGTTCCTGGAGTCCGACGAGGAATGCGAGACCTCGTACAAGGACAAGAAGGGCAAGTACCAGGGGCAGACGGGCGTCACCGTCCCCAGGCTGTAGACCGTGAAACTGACCGAGATCCTGGCGGATGCCGCCGGACCGCTGATCTCCTGCGAGTTCTTCCCGCCGAAAACGGACAAGGGCGAAGCCAACCTGTGGCAGTGCCTGCAGGAACTCGCCACCATCCGTCCCGACTATGTCTCGGTGACCTACGGCGCCGGCGGCTCCTCGCAGGACCGCACCAAGCGCATCGTCATCCGCATCCGCCACGAGACGGAGCTGACGCCGGTGGCGCACCTGACCTGCGTGGGCGCCACGCGCGAGGATCTGGCCGCGCTCCTGGAAGAGTACCGCGAGGCCGGTATCGCCAATATCCTGGCCTTGCGCGGAGATCCCCCGGAGGGCACGGACCGTTTCAAGATGGTCAAGGGCGGCTTCGCCTACGCCTCGGACCTGGTGCGCTTCATCCGCGAGCAGCACGGAAACTTCTCCATCGCCGTAGCCACCTATCCGGAGGGGCATCCGGAATCGCCGGGCGGGGTCGAGGACGATATCCGTTTCCTGAAGCTGAAGCAGGACAACGGCGCCTGCGTGGCCATCACCCAGTACTTCTTCGACAACGAGGCCTTCTACCGCTTCCGCGACCGGGCGGTGGCGGCCGGAGTGAACATTCCGATCGTGCCCGGCATCGTGCCGATCACCAACTACACGCAGATCGTGAGTTTCTCCGCCAAATGCGGGGCCATCATCCCCGACTGGCTGCACACGCGCATGCAGCCGCTGGTCGACGATGCCGAGGCCACCAAACAGGCCGGCATCGACATCGCCGCCGAGCAGTGTGCCGATCTGCTGGCCCACGGCGCGCCGGGGCTGCATTTCATCACCCTGAACAAGTCGGAGGCGACGATCGCCGTCTGCCGCCGGCTGGGCATTGCCAAGGAAAGCATCTGAATCAGGAGCCAGCCTCCTACAGCCCTTCCCGATGAATTACCGGCACGCCTACCATGCCGGCAACTTCGCCGATGTCTTCAAGCACGTGATCCTGATGCTTCTCGTCGAGCACCTGCGCGACAAGGACAAGCCGTTCACGGTGATCGACACGCATGCCGGCATCGGCATGTACGACCTGGCGGGCGAAGAAGCGCAGAAGACGCGCGAATACGAGGGCGGCGTCATGCGCCTGATGGCTGCATCCTCCCTTTCCCCGACGCTGGCACGCTTCCGCCAGCTGGTCGCGGACATCGCCGGCACGGACGGCGGCGATCTGGACCGCTATCCCGGCTCGCCGCGCATCGCCCGCAGCCTGCTGCGCGACGGCGACCGCCTGCAGCTGGTCGAGCTGCACCCCGAGGACGTACAGACGCTGCGCTCGGGCTTCGCGCGCGACCACCAGGCCGTCATCCACGC
>DATLWN010000059.1:0-3710 GCA_035576305.1 Mariprofundaceae bacterium | reverse complement strand
TTGATGCCGCCGCCGACCACCAGCACGTCGACGTCGGTGATGCGCTTCATGCCCATCCCGGCAGCGCCCGGCGCATGCCGGCGATGTCGTCGGTCTCGATATAGGCCGCACCGCGTCCGGCCAGCCGGTGCGCCAGCGCCGCATCGGACACTGCATACACCGCCAGCGGCACCGCGAAGGGGTTCACGGGCCCGGCGGACGGCAACGCCCGCACATCGCAGAACCAGACGCGCATCCCCTCAGGCAAGGCATCCGGCCAGTCCTCGGTGACCCAGCCCGCATCCCACCCCCGCGCCGCGGCCAGCCTCAGGATGCCGGCATTGAAGGAGATCAGCGTGCAGCGGGCGCGCACCGGCTCCAGATCCTCGGTGACCGCAGCCAGCATCGCCGCCTCCCCGGCCACGTCGATGCTCTCCTGCTTCAGCTCCACGAAGGCATGCAGATCTGCATGTGCCTGCAGCAGGCGGGCGAACTCGGCCATGGTCGGCACCGGCTCGCCGCCGACACGCAGCTGCCGAACCTCGGCCAGCAACATGTCCGTGATGCGCCCCGGCACGCCGCACAGGCGCTGCACATCGTCGTCGTGGAACACCACCGGCACGCCGTCGGCGCTCAGCTGCACATCCATCTCGATGTGGCGGGCGCCGCGGCCGATCGCCGCCGTGAAGCCGCTCAGCGTGTTCTCGGGGTATCGTCGCGGGTAACCGCGGTGGGCGATCAGGGCAGGCATGCCGCCAGTGTAGCTAGTTCTTCATGGCATCGGGGTTGAAATCGCAGCTCTGCTTCCAGTGCCCGCGCCGGGAATCCGAGGTCGGAGCACCGCCGTATTTCTTGTCGATGCCGAGGTAGGCATTGAGCCGCGGATAGGTGTTCAGCACCACGGCGTCGAAGTCATGGTTGATGTAGAAGGCATCGCCGGCGAAGGAGGCCAGGCATTCGGAGGCCTTGTCGATGGCCACGGCATCGCGGCGAGCCTTGGCCGGGTCATCGCCATCCCCGATGAAGGCCTGCAGCGCCTTGGCCTTCTGCCTCAGGGCCGCCCGGGTCTTCTCGGAATTCGCATAGTGGATGGCGATCCAGCGCTGCACGTCGTCGCGCACGCCGTCGTGGTCGGCATCGATGCCCGCCATCGTGATCTTGCCGGCATCGCCCGGATCGGGCGGCAGGGCGGCGAGCACGGCCGGATCCACCTTGGGCTCGCCCGGCTTCTGGCCGGACGGCCCCGAACAGCCGGCCAGCAGCACGAGGATGCCGAATGCGATGAGCTTGCGCATGCGGTGAGAATACCAGTCCGGGCCCTGCACAACCAGCCGAGGGGCCGGGGCCTCAGAGAGACTGCAGGATGGACTCGCAGGCCTTCTTGGCGTCGGCAAACAGCATCATCGTCTTGTCCATGTAGAACAGGTCGTTGTCCAGGCCGGCGTAGCCCGGCGACATCGAGCGCTTGATGAACACCACATGCTGCGCCTTGGCCACATCGAGCACCGGCATGCCGTAGATCGGGCTGGACGGATCGGTCTTGGCCGCGGGATTCGTCACGTCGTTGGCGCCGATCACCAGCGCCACGTCGGTATCGGCGAACTCGGGATTGATCTCGTCCATCTCCTCCACGAGATCGTAGGGCACGTCGGCCTCGGCCAACAGCACGTTCATGTGCCCGGGCATGCGCCCGGCCACCGGATGGATGGCGAAGCGCACCTGCACGCCCTTTTTGATCAGCGCGTCGACCATCTCCTTCAGCACGTGCTGGGCGCGCGCCACCGCCAGGCCGTAGCCCGGCACGATGATGACGCTGCGCGCGTTGCTGAGCAGGAAGGCCGCATCCTCGGCCGAGCCGCTCTTGTACGGCCGCTGCACTGCGGAACCGCCGCCGCTCGCGGCCGCGCTCTCGCCGCCGAAGCCGCCGAGCAGCACGTTGAACAGCGAGCGGTTCATGGCCCGGGTCATGATGTAGGACAGGATGGCACCGGAGGAGCCGACCAAAGCGCCGGCGACGATCAGCATGTTGTTCTCGAGCGTGAAGCCGATGCCGGCCGCCGCCCAGCCCGAATAGGAGTTCAGCATCGACACGATCACCGGCATGTCGGCGCCACCGATGGGCACGATCAGCAGCACGCCGAGCACCAGGGCGATGGCCAGCATCACCAGGAACGGGGCCCAGGCCTGGGTGACGCAGAAGGCAATGCCGGAGCCGACCATGACGATGCCCAGCACCAGGTTCAGCGGATGCTGGCCCTTGAACACCAGGGGCTTGCCGGAGACAAGGCCCTGCAGCTTCGAGAAGGCGACGATCGAGGCGGTGAAGGTGATGGCGCCGATGAAGGTACCGAGGAACAGCTCGATGCGGCTGGACACCTTCAGGCCGCCGCCGATGGCGGCGATGCCGTAGCCCTCGGGGTTATAGAAGGCCGACACGGCGATCAGCACCGCCGCCAGGCCCACCAGCGAGTGCATGGCTGCCACCAACTGCGGCATGTGCGTCATCGGGATCTTTTTCGCCACGAACATGCCGAACACGCCGCCGGCCGCCATCGCGGCGAAGATCCACCAGTAGTTGTGCACCTGCTCAAGCTGCAGCGTCACCACCACGGCGAGCAGCATGCCGACCATGCCGAATATATTGCCGCGCCGCGCGCTCTCGGGGCTGGACAGGCCCTTCAGGGCCAGGATCAGAAGCACTGCGGCGGCCAGATAGGCCATCGCCACCATGTTTGCGGATATCAAGACGCTCTCCCTGCTTTCGCGCTCAGCGCCGTTTCTTGAACATGGCCAGCATGCGCTGCGTGACCATGAAGCCGCCGAAGATGTTCACCGACACGAGGCCCACCGCGAACAGGCCCAGCACCGTGGCCAGGTTCAGCTCCAGCGGCCCGGAGGCGAGGATGGCACCGACGATGATGATGCTCGAGATGGCGTTGGTCAGGCTCATCAGCGGCGTGTGCAGCGCCGGCGTCACGTTCCACACCACGTGGTAACCGATGAACACGGCCAGCACGAATACCGTGAACGCGAACACGAATGGATCGACCGCGGCCGCCCCATGTGCCGCCTGGGCGGCATCGACCGCCGCATGCACCTCGTTCATGTCTTGCCCCCCTTCAACAGCTCCGGCTTGCGGAATTCGCCGCGGTGGGCGATCAGGGATGCGGCCACGATCTCGTCCTTCGGATCGGGCTTCAGCTCCCCCTTGCCGGCGGTGATCATCGGCGCCAGGAAATTGTACAGGTTGCGCGCATACAGGTTGCTGGCATCGGTGGCCATCAGCGAGGGCAGGTTGCCATGACCGACGATGGTCACGCCCTGATGCTCCACCACCTCGTTCAGCTTCGACAGCGGGCAGTTGCCGCCGGACTCGACGGCCAGGTCGACGATCACCGAGCCCGGCTTCATCGACTCGACCATGGCCCGGCTGATCAGCTCAGGGGCCGGGCGACCCGGGATCAGCGCCGTGGTGATGATGATGTCGGCGGCGGCGGCATGCTTGGCCACCAGCTCGCCCTGCTTCTTCTTGTACTCCTCGGACACCTCGCGCGCATAGCCGCCGGCATCCTCGGCGTTCTCCTCGACCGGTACCTCGACGAACTTGGCGCCCAGGCTCTGCACCTGCTCCTTGGCGGCGGCGCGCACGTCGAAGGCCTCGACCATGGCGCCCAGGCGCCGGGCCGTGGCGATGGCCTGCAGGCCGGCCACGCCGGCGCCCATCACCAGCA
>DATLWN010000058.1:0-7977 GCA_035576305.1 Mariprofundaceae bacterium | reverse complement strand
ACCTGCAGCAGGCCTGCCGCATCCATCCAGGCCAGCGAGCCACCGCCGGCGCCGATGGTGTGGATATCCAGCATCGGCACCGCCACCGGCAAGCCCGCCACATGGTTTTCCGTCGTGATCCGGGGTTCGCCGTCGAGCAGGGCGACGTCGGTGCTGGTGCCGCCCATGTCGAAGCTGATGAGCCTCGATGTGCCCAGCGCGGCGCCGACGGATTGTGCGGCCGCCAGTCCGCCGGCCGGACCCGACAGGACCATGCGCACGGCATGGTCGGCCACGTCCTCGCTGCGCATCAGGCCACCCGCCGAGTGCATGACGAAGATGTCCCGTGATTTCATCCTTCCGCGCAGATGGGCCAGGTAGTGGATCACCCTGGGCGCGACATAGGCATTGAGGAAGGTCGTCGTCGCCCGCTCGTACTCACGCTGTTCGGGCAGCACCCGAGAGGACAGCGATACCGGGATATGGGGCGGGACGGCCTCGGCGATGGCCTTCTCGGGCGCCGGATCCAGGAAGGAGAACAGCAGACAGACGGCCACGGCCTCGTATGCGGCGGCCTTTTCCCCGATCGCTTTCAGGTCTGATTCAGTTACCGGCGCGAGGGTACAGCCGTCGGCGCCGGTGCGGGCGGCGACGCCGAGGCAATCATCCGGCGCCGGCCATCGGGGTGGAGAGGGCGGGCAGAGGTCATAGAGGTGGGACCGCGTCTGGCGGCCGATGGAGATCATGTCCTCGATGCCCCGGTTGGTGATAAATAGCGTGCGTACGCCCTTGCGCTCCAGGATGGCGTTGGTCGCCACGGTCGAACCGTGGACCAGATGCACGCTGCCGGCATCGATACGGAGCTCGTCGATGCCCTGCAGGATGGCCTCGGCAGGATTGTCGGGGGTGGAAAGGACCTTGTGGAAACGAACGTGATGCCCAGTATGGAGCACAAGGTCGGTGAAGGTGCCGCCGGTATCCACGCCTAACCACATGCAGGCATGCTAGCGTCATGCCGGCGGTGATGCAGCGCGTTTGCATGGGCGTGATCCACGGCACAGGTATGATGTGAGGCCGGCTTTAGGGTATGGCCCAGATTGAAAGGGGGTATTTATGCGATCCTTGCGTTTTATATTCACCGTTGCACTGATGTGCATGTCCTCCGTGGCTCTGGCCGATGAGACCGTTTCGGTCAAGGTCGGTTACCAGAGCACGGCTGCTTCTGGCCAGTTTGCCGGTAATGTCAACGGCGCGGGCACCCAGATCGATATGAAGAACGATCTGGGATTCAAGCGCAGCAACAATGTAACGGCCGAGGTGGCTCTGCAGCTCGGTGATTTTCGCCTGCAGGCTGGCTATCTGCCGCTGGACTTCAAGGGCAGCGGCACCTTGAGCCGGCAGGTTATCTTTAACAATCAGACATATGCAGTCAACACACCAGTGTCCAGCCGGGTCAAGGCGGATATCTATGATCTGGCAGTGACCTACTACCTGATCAATATGAACGATATGCCGTCGCGCTTCCAGTTGGGCATCGAACCGGCCGTCAAGATCATCCAGGCCAAATCCAGCCTGACCGATACGACGACGAACATGACCAATCAGGTTTCCGCCACTGTGCCGATACCAACCATCGGCCTGCGGGCGCGCGTGGCCCTGGCCGACTTCCTCGGGGTGGTCGCACGCGTGGGGTATATGGGCTACGCCAAAAATCATTTCTTGGATGCCGATGGGCAGGTGGAGTTCTCTCCGGTGCCGCTGCTCGGCCTGTATGCCGGATACCGCAAACTGGATCTGAAGGCCGATACCTCGGGGGCGTTCGTCAATATGCATATGGACGGTCCTTATGTCGGTGCGTTCTTCCGTTTCTGACGGGATTGCGCTCCGGGGAAATGCTGCGGGCAGGGCCGTTCCCTGCCCGTTTTTTCAAATATCTTGCGTTTTCAATGGGTTCTGCTAATCTGCTTCTGTGTTACATAAGTGGATGGGCATAACATGCCTGATGGGCGCGGGGGGCTGCGATGCTGCGTAGCATATTGATTTTGGCGCTGGTGCTGCTGGGCGCGGTGCCTTCCTTGGCGGCGGATGCCCCGCAATCGGCGGCTGGCAAATCCGCTGGCACGCCTGCGAACCCCCAGGACGAGGATGTTATTCCCGATGCCATGAAACGCCTGATGAAGGCCCCGGATGTGGATTATGACCACCTGCGTGATCCGTTTGCCTCCTATCTGGTGACGGTGGCTGAGCGTGGGCAGGCGGCACTGCGTGAACGCGAGGCTCGCCTGAGCAACCGTCCGCGCGAGGTGCTGGAGAACTTCGACCTGGCGACGCTGCAACTGGTGGCCATCTTCACGATGGGCGGGGATCGCGTGGCCATGATTCAGGACGCCACCGGCAAGGGATACATCGTCCGCCGCGGCAATTACATGGGCCAGAATAACGGGCGCATCGAGAAGATCGATGATCAGAATGTGTATCTGGTGGAGCAGGTGCTGAACCCGGCCGGTGAGATCACCGACCGCCAGGTGACCCTGACGCTGAAAGACATCAACAGCAAATAACCGGCCTTGGCGCTTTCCAGCTCCCGGGTCCGCCACATCTTCGAGCACCTACAGGCGGCCGATCCCGAACCGAAAACCGAACTGCTGTATTCCACGCCATTCGAATTGCTGGTGGCCGTGATCCTGTCCGCCCAAGCCACCGATACCGGCGTCAACAAGGCGACCGCCCGCCTGTTTCCGGTGGCCAATACCCCTGAGGCCATCCTGGCCCTGGGGGAAGAAGGGCTGAAGCCCTATATCGCCACGATCGGCCTGTTCAACAGCAAGGCCAAGAACATCATCCGCATGTGCGCCATGCTGCTGGAGCGGCATGGCGGCGAGGTGCCGCACAGCCGCGAGGCCCTGGAGCGGCTGCCCGGCGTCGGGCGCAAGACGGCGAATGTGGTGCTGAACGTGGTGTTCGGCGACGAGACCATCGCCGTGGACACGCACATCTTCCGGGTGGCGAACCGGACGGGGCTGGCACCCGGGCGGACGCCGCTGGAGGTGGAGAAGGGCCTGATGCGGGTGATCCCGAAGCCGTTCCTCAGGCATGCCCATCACTGGCTGGTGCTGCACGGGCGTTATGTCTGCACGGCACGCCGGCCCAAGTGCACAACCTGTCCGATCGCCGGCGATTGCCAGTGGCCACAGAAGCCCCTCCTTTGAAGGGTGGCCGGCAGCGTCAGGCGCGCTGCAGCGGTCTCAGGTAGGCGCTCAGGCGGATCAGGGGCAGCCCGATCAGGGCGGTCGGATCCTCGCCTTCCATGCGCTCGAACAGGCTGATACCCAGGCTTTCCGCCTTGAAGCTGCCGGCGCAGGCCAGCGGCTGGTCCAGCGCCACGTAGGTGCGGATCTCATCCATCGTCAGGGTGCGGAACACCACACGGTAGGGGACGGTTTCATAATGATGGGAATCCGGCGCCAGGACCGCCAGGCCGGTGAGGAACTCCACGGTCTGGCCCGACAGCATGGACAGCTGTCGGCACGCCTGGTCAGCACTGCCGGGCTTGCCCAGAACCGCATCGCCGCATACGGCGATCTGATCCGAGGCGATGACGCAGGCATCGGGGTGACGGGCGGCGACGGCATGGGCCTTGCCCAGGGTGTTGTGCCGGACCAGCGCATGCGGGGGCATGGTACCGGCGGCGGCTTCCGTGAAGTCGGGGGCCTCGACGGTGAACGGCAGACGAAGGCGGGCCAGTAGCTGGCGGCGAAAGGGCGAGGTGGATGCCAGGATCAGCGGGGATGGCGTCAAGCCAGCACCCATGGCCACAGGAACATGGCCAGGCAGGCCAGCATATCCCGTCCCCAGGCCGGCCATAGCCACCATTCGGATGCGCCCTGCCAGAGCCTGCGTGCGGAACGCAGGGTGTGGATGAAGAACAGCGTGCCGAGGATCAGGTGGCCGTTGGCCTCGTTGCACGCCCAGGCACCCCACAGCCCCATGCCGACCAGCCATGCGGCAAGGGGGATCAGCGACCGCGGGCGGTCGGTGTTCGCGGCCAGCATGGAGTCGGCCGCCACGGCGATCATCAGCATCGCCGCCGCCGCCACGCGCCAGTGTCCGACGATATTGGCCCCCGGGTTCAGGGCCAGACCGCTCAGTAGCATCGCCGGCCATAACAGCACGGGCAGCAGCAGCACGGCGCTGACCAGCAGGTAGATATCCAGATGCATGGTTTTCATGGGGGAGGCGGGGGCTGGGACGGTCAAGCTTGCCCCATGTTCAGGCGAAGGGAACCAGCATCATGGAGTAGTCGAAGGTATCGGTGAAATCGCGGGCCGCTTCCCCCGGCGGCCACTGCTGGAAGCGTACCCTGACCGCCACGCGGTTTCCGGAGATGTCCGGCGTGATGCCCGCCTCGACCATGGCCTGTTCGAGACCGATCACCAGCAGGCCATAATTGACGCCGCGTTCCGGCGTGATCTGATCGCATCCCTCCTCGGCCGTGCGCACGCTCCATCCCACATACTCGTGGAGCATCTGATCCAGGCTGCGAATGGCTTGACGCAGCGGGTCGAGCTCCCGGCCCAGGCGCACGACGCGCTCATGGTCGGGATGCCACAGGGTGCCCAGGCATTGGGGCAGCGCGGGCTTGTGGCCGAGCCAGTCCTGTTTTTTCAGGGCATTCAGATGCGTGGAGATCAGGGAGTCGTTGTACAGCCAGTCGATGGCGCCGCCCAGGCCGCCGCGCAGGTTCTGCATGTGCGCGTCGAGGCGTTCGCACGCCTTCTGGATCGTCTGGGCATAGCGCGGGTAATCCTTGGCCAGCGACTGAAGATGGGCCTGCATGGAGACAAGCAGGCCGACGATTTCGGGCAGCGCCAGCTTTCGTCCCTGATCGCCGGTGAGGGAGGAGCGGATGTCCGAAGCCGCGCACAGCCAGGCGTGGGCGCTTTGCTGCTGTGCGGCCTTGTCCAGGCAATCCAGGCCGTTGCGCAGCTCGATGAATGCCTGCATGCGCGGGCTCAGCGCGTAGGAGAAACGGACCAGTTCAGTCATTCCGGCTCTCCGCCTCGGGGACGTCCTCGCCGATGGCAAAACGCCAAGTCTGCTGCACCCACGGCTGCCAATCCTGGGCGCGGTTGCAGGCGATGATCACCGCGCACGTACTTCGCTTGGTCCATGCGGCGATATCCTTCCTCAGCGCCTCGGCATCGTCCAGCGGCAGACTGGCGGTCGGATTGTCGAGCAGGGCCAATCGCGTGCGGGCCAGCTCCATCGCGGCCAGCGCCACGCGGATGCCCTGGATACGATTCAGGGCCTCGACCGGCGTGCTGTCCGCCAAGGCCTCCAGGCGCCAGGCCTGGCGTATGCGATGAACCTCTGCATCCGCCGGGACAGGGTGGAGGCCGAATACCAGTTCCTCGCCGAGCGTCGGCGCCAGCCACAGCGGCGGGGAGTGGTCGAAAAGCATGTGTGTCGCAGGCCCCCCGGCATCGTCCCAGGTCAGGGCGACGGATGGGGGAAAGGAGGCCAGCCCGGCCAGGCGTTGCAGCATGCGCGTCTTGCCGCTGCCGACCGGTCCGGTGACCAGGATCATCTCCCCCGCATGGATGCCAAGCGATCGCTGCCCTTCCCGGATCGAACACAGGATTGGCGGTCGGGCGGTCATGATTGGGCGCGGTGAAATGGAGCGGGTGAAGGGAATCGAACCCTCGTTCTCAGCTTGGGAAGCTGCTGTACTACCATTGTACTACACCCGCGCGGCGGCTCATTGTAGGCAAACGGCGATGCCCTGCAAGAAGGGCCCTCTGGCATGGGGCGGTGTTCATGCGACGCCGAAGCGTTGCAGCCAGGTGTCGATATAGCCCGAGATCTCGTCATATACGGCCCGGAACACGTCCTCGTCCTGGCCGACCGGGTCGGGGATGGCCTGGCCGTGGGCGGGCTGGGAAAGAATGAAGATCTTGCCGGTGCTGGACGGGCTCATCCGGATCAGGTGCTGGCGCTGCGCCGGCTCCATGGCCAGCACCAGGCCGGCCCGCTCGATATCCGGGCGCAGCACGGTCTGAGAGATGTGCGTGGAGAGATCGACGCCGAATTCGCCCGCAATCCTCACCGCCGTATCCGGCGCCCTGCGGCCGGGCATGGGGATCAGGCCCCGGCTGTAACACTCGGCCTCAACGCCCGCCTGCTGCAGGCGATTGCGCATCAGGCCCTCGGCAAAGGGGCTGCGGCACAGATTGCCGGCGCAAACCATCATGATGGGGGCGGGGACCGGCACGCCCGTGCTCAGCCCTGGGGGCTCGGGCTTGGCTGCTGCCAGATCGTCTTGCCATTGCTTTCCTTGTGAATCCGGGCCATCAGCGAGATGTGCGCCTCCATCTCCTGCGGATGGATGGGGGGCGGATCGCGGCGCATCAGGGTGGCGGTTTCGGCCTTTTCATCACGCCGGCTGGACTGCTCCGGCATGCGCACGAACGTGGATGCGGGCCGCGGATGGATGTCCGAGGTCAGGGAAAACTGGCGGCCACCGGTCATGGCCAGATACACCTCGGCCAGCAGCTGCGAGTCGAGCAGCGCACCATGCAGGGTACGGTGTCCCCGCTCGATGCGGTAACGGTCGCACAGGGCGTCGAGGTTGTTGCGCTGGTGCGGATGGCGCTTGCGGGCCAGATCCAGGGTGTCGATGACCGGCACGGCATCGATGCCGCCAAGCCCGGCCAGCTGCAATTCGTTCATGATGAAGCCGAGATCGAACGGCGCATTGTGGATCACCAGCGTGGCCCCGCCGATGAAGTCCAGGAACTCGGGGGCGATCTCCCGGAATGGCGGCTTGTCCTGGACATGGGCATCGCTGATGCCATGGATGCGTACCACCTCCTCGGGGATGGAGCGCCCGGGGTTGACGTAATGATGGAAGCTGCGGGCCTGTTCCAGGCTGCGGTGCACGACCTCGACGGCCCCGATCTCGACGATGCGGTCACCGCTGAAGGGCGACAGGCCCGTGGTCTCGGTGTCCAGCATGATCAGGCGCATGCCGGTATTATAGGTCGCAGGGCCGAAATGCCAACGCGCGTCCTAGCGGCCGGCGGGGGCCGGCTTCGGTGCCTTGGCCGGGGCGCTTTTGCCGAACCAGCGTTCGGGTAGGCTGAGCAGGGACTCGACCAGTCCGGGCGGGGCGAGGCCTGCCTTTTCCGGCGGGATCTGTTCGACGGTGGCATTGGTGAAGGGCCCGTGCATCCAGTAGACCTGGCGCATCAGGGTGTAGCTGCCGCCGCCCAGCAGATCGCGCAGCAGCGGGATCTTCGACAGGATGGCATCCAGGTTCTGGAACGGCCGGGCGATGAGGATGATGTCGATATTGTCGTTGTCGAGGGTCAACCGGCCGTTGCCGGCCAGGTCCATGGCGGGGGAGCGCAGGGCAATCTTGTGCACCTGCACCTCCTGCTCGTGCATGGTCGATTCCATCTGCAGGCGGTCGTACATCATGCCGGGGCCGGTAAGGTCGCCGCGCTGGCCGATGAACAGTTTGGGCAGATCGAGCAGGTTCATGGCGGCCAGCAGCTTGGTCAGCGTACCGCCCTCCATGATGCGCCCCTGATCGACGCGCAGGCGCAGGCGGCCATCCAGGCCCTGCCACCAGGGCTTGTCCTTGTTCAACATGCCCTGGCCGGCGAACAGCAGGCGCATGTCGCCGTGCAGGAAGCGCTCGGAAATGCCGGCCCGTTTCAGCAGGTGGCCGAAATCGCCGCTGACGAAGGCATAGCCGCGCCAGCGCATGCCAGGCCCGCTCTGCAGTGGCGTCATCTCCGCCGACAGCTCGATCTTCTCCTGCTCGATCTGGCCCAGGCATTGCCTCAGGTCGATGGCGCCCGATCCCGGCAGGGTGAACACAGCGTGGACATTGCGGATATTCATGCCGCCGGTCTCGACATTCTCGGCATCGAACACGCCGATGCTGTTGGTGGAGGATGCCAGTTGCAGTTTCGCCTGCAGGATGGTGGCGGC
>DATLWN010000057.1:0-2971 GCA_035576305.1 Mariprofundaceae bacterium | reverse complement strand
AGTCGGGCCGCCGCGCCTGCGCGGTCAGGGCCGCGAGCCCGGCGCGGTTGTCGGCCAGCACCCGGTCCATGGCCGGCAGCACGTGCTCGGGAAGGATGGCCGCGAATGGCGGCAGGTTCTGATGGGTAAGCAGGGGATTGTCGGGTGTCGTCATGGCACGAAGCATGCCGCCGCGCCTGGGCATGGCAAGGCACAAAAAAAGCGGCAGCCCGGGGGCTGCCGCTGCTTGGAGGAGGTTAATTGAAACAATGCTACCTGCGGAGCGGAAACCGTGCTGTGCTCCAGGGCACGTTTCCCGATCCGTGCGCGCACTGTGCCAGCGCGGCCCGTAAGCGGATGTGAACGAGCGCTTAAATTTTTTTCACGGCTCCCGGTTGCGGCTGCCGCCGGGTACGGCCTACAGTCATGATTGCGGGGGTCGGCGATGAAGGTACTGGTGGTCGGTGCCACGGGCACCATCGGCAAGGCGGTGTGCGAGGCGATGGGCAAGCGCCATGAGGTGCTGCGCATCGGCCATACCAGCGGCGATTTCCAGGTGGACATCACCTCCTGCGATTCCATCGAGCGGCTGTTCCACAACGCCGGCAGCTTCGATGCGCTGGTGTGCACCGCGGGCCTGGTCAAGTTCGGGAAGATCGCGGAGCTGGCCGAGGCCGATTTCCTGGCCGGCGTGGAACACAAGCTGATGGGCCAGGTCAATCTGGTGCGCATCGGCCTGAAATACGTGCATGCCGGCGGCTCCTTCACGCTGACCAGCGGCGTACTGGCCCGGGAGCCGATGCCCGGCAGCGCGGCCATCGCCATGGTCAACGGCGGCATCGAGGCCTTCGTGCGCGCGGCGGCGCTGGAGATGCCGAACAAGGTGCGCATCAACGCAGTCAGCCCGATCTTCGTCAAGGAAACCGCCAGGGCCATGGGCCTGGGCAACATTGACGGCATGCCGGCCAGTGATACCGCCCTGGCCTATGTCGAGGCGGTCGAGGGTCGGCACAACGGCGATATCCTGGATGTACGGCAGTATGCCGGCCACGAGGGCGCCAGTTCCGTCGTGATCTGAAACCTAAGCTGCGATCTGAGGGTGACAGGCAAGACGCGAGAAGCGACATTTGGTACGTCCAAACGAGCGACGAGCAACGCCGCATGGCGCCCTCAGGCGATGGCTTAGGCGAACTCGGGCAGGATGTCGGCCGGAAACACCGGCCCGTCCACACAGACCCGGCGGTAGTATTCCCGCTCGTTCTCGATCGTTTTGACCACGCAGCCGGCGCAGCCGCCGAGGCCGCAGGCCATGTGTTCCTCGAGGCTCAGCTGGGCCGGGATGCCCAGCTCGCGGCCGAGGCGCGCCACGGCGTGCAGCATCGGATGCGGGCCGCAGGACAGCAGCACGGTGCGCCGGCGCTCCTTCGCGTCCAGCGCCTCGAGATAGGCACGGGCCAGATCCGGCACGTAACCGGAAAAGCAGCCGTAGAGCCCGGCGTTGCTGGCCAGGCGCGAGGCCACGCCCCAGTCCTCCAGCGAGGCGATGCCGAGGATCGTGTTGCCGTTGATGCCCGGCAGCATGAAGCCGCTGGGCTTCAGCGCGAACGGGAAAGGCACCTCCGAACCGGCGAACACCACGATCTCGGCCCGGCCGCGCAGGCGCTGGGCGGCGAAGATCATCGGCGGGATGCCCACGCCGCCGCCGATCAGCACGTAGCGCCGCGAGGTGTCGGTGAGATCGAACGGGCGGCCGATCGGCCCCATGCAGGCCAGCGTCTCCCCGGCCTTGCGCTGGGCCAGCAGGCCGGTGCCCTCGCCGACGATCTTGACCAGGATATCCACGGTGCCCTTGTCCGCATCGGTCTGCATGATCGACAGGGGGCGGCGCATCGGCCGTTCGTCGGAGACGCGCAGGTGCACGAACTGGCCGGGCTGGGCGCTGGCGGCGATCTTCGGTGCCGCCAGGCGCAGGATGAACTGCCCCTCCGGGTGCGCGGCGTTGGCGATGATCCGGGCGGCTTCCTCGAAGATGGTGTTGCGGTAAGGCTCAGCCAACGACGGCCCCGTCGGCGAACACGATGCGGCCGGCAAGCAGCGTGTGCGTGACGCGGCCGGTCATCTCGCGCCCGTGCCAGGGCGTGTTGCGGCTCTTGGAGAACAGCCGGTTGCGGTCCAGCGTCCAGCGCGCCTTCTCATCGAAGATGGCGATGTCGGCGGGCCTGCCGACGCCCAGCGTGCCGGCTTCGAGGTGCAGCAGCGCGGCCGGCACGGATGTGATCTTGGCGATCAGCTGCGGCAGCGACAGCACCCCGGCGCGCACCAGTTCCAGCGACACCGGCAGCAGCGTCTCCAGGCCAACGATGCCGAAGGCGGCGCAGGACAGGCCGCAGCGCTTGTCGTCCTCGTGGTGCGGCGCGTGGTCGGTGGCGATGGCGTCGATGGTGCCGTCAGCCAGGCCCGCGGTGACCGCCTGGCGGTCGGCCTCGGTACGCAGCGGCGGACTCATCTTGGCGTCGGCGTTGTAGTGCAGCACCTCGTCCTCGGTCAGCGCGAAGTGGTGGGGTGCGGCCTCGGCCGTGACCTTCAGCCCCTGGCGCTTGGCCTGGCGCACCAGCTCGACGGCCCCATGCGTGGAGATATGGGCGACGTGGTAGCGGGCATCGCTCAGGCGGGCCAGCATGATGTCGCGCGCGATCATCATGTCCTCGCCCGCGGCCGGCATGCCGGCCACGCCCAGTTGGGTGGAGACCCAGCCCTCGTTGACGGCGCCGCCCTCGGTCAGCGCCAGCTCCTCGGCATGCTGGATGACCAGGAAATCGAAGGTCGAGGCGTATTCCAGGGCCTTGCGCATGACGCCGGCATGCCAGATCGGGCGGCCGTCGTCGGAGAAGGCCACGGCGCCGGCGCGCACCAGTTCGCGCATCTCGGTCAGCTCCTTGCCCTCGATGTTCCTGGACACGGCGGCGATCGGGTGCACACGGCACAGGCCGAC
>DATLWN010000056.1:0-1629 GCA_035576305.1 Mariprofundaceae bacterium | reverse complement strand
AGGTATTGGTGGTTGGCGCGCGCCTGGCGCACATCAACGCCCAGCCGGTAGAAGTTCTGGAACTGGCCGGCCAGGTCGGGCGGGCAGACGCCGCGGTAGGGGTAGCCGTTCAGGCCCAGCTGCAGCGCGTTCTCCGGCACGCAGTACTGGCGCACGCCCTGCTGCCAGCCGGAGAGGAAGGCGGGCTCGACATCGGGCGGGCAGATGTTGTTGTAGGGCTGGCCGGCGCTGCCGACCTGGAAGCCGGTGTCCGGTGTGCAGTAGCGGCGGATGCCCTCGCCCCAGCCGTTCATGTAGGCCGAGTCGTCCGGCACGATGTTGTACTTGCTGCAGCTGTCGCGCCGCTTCTCGAGGTTACTGTAGTAGATGCCGCGGGCGCCGTCGCTGTAGCCGAGCGATCGCCAGTCGGCGGTCTCGCACTCCTTCTTCGACATCGTGGCGCAGCCGGCCAGCAGGCCGAGTGCCACCAGGATCATCGGGATACGTAACAGGTTCATGGCCGGCCTCCTCCGTACACGTCGAGCGTCAAAAAAGAGCATGGACCTCTTGCCGCAGGGCGGCAAGCGGACAACACCTCAGCGGCCGGACTCCGGCGTGAAGACAAAGCTGGTCATCACCATCTCGGCGATCGACAGGATAATCACCAGCACCACGATGCCGATCAGGATTTTCGTCGAAAGATTCATCACTCCCTCCTTGCGGTAGTCTCCCCGGGCGCATTTATACGTGAAAACGGTTCCCGGCTCCAGCCGGTCACCTCGGGGCTCGCCGCCGCGCTTCATCTCACCTGCCAGCGCAGTCGGATATTGTCAGGAGGCGGTGCGTTCGGCTTGCAGCGTCCAGCGCCAGGCGTGCTGCAGCATGGTCTCCAGGGAGGATAGCCGGGGCTGCCAGCCGAAGGTGCGCATGGCGAGCCGGGGATCGGCGACCAGTTCGGGCGGGTCCCCGAGCCGGCGGGGTTCGTCGCGCACGGCGATCGGGCGCCCGGTCACAAGCCTGGCCGCCTCGATCACCTCGGCGACGGTGTAGCCGATCCCTGTGCCCAGGTTGAAGACGCCGCCCACGCCGCCGTTGGCGAGATGCTCCAGGGCCAGCAGGTGCGCCTCGGCGAGATCGGTGACGTGGATGTAGTCGCGCACACAGGTGCCGTCGCGGGTCGGATAGTCGCGCCCGAACACGGCGATGTCGGCACGCCGGCCGCTCGCCGCCTGCAGCACCAGCGGGATCAGGTGCGTCTCCGGGTCATGCCGCTCGCCGAGCTCGCCGTCCGGATCGGCGCCGGCCGCATTGAAATAGCGCAGGCAGACCGATTTGAGGCCGTAGGCCGCCGCATAGTCGGCCAGGATCCTTTCGACCATCAGCTTGCTTTGCCCGTAGGGATTGATCGGGGAGAGGGCATGACTTTCCGGGATCGGGCTGCAGGAGGGGACGCCGTACACGGCCGCCGTCGAGGAGAAGATGAAGCGGTCGATCCGGGCATCGCGCATTGCCTGCAGCAGGGCAAGGGTGGTGCCGACATTGTTGGCATAGTACTTGGCCGGATCGGCCACCGATTCGCCGACCAGGATATGCGAGGCGAAGTGCATGACGGCATCGCAGGGATGCTCTTCCAGGAGCCTGCCGACCGCC
>DATLWN010000055.1:0-2358 GCA_035576305.1 Mariprofundaceae bacterium | reverse complement strand
CTCGCATACGTCACCATCGGATCGAATGCGATCAGGCCTCGTTCGGCTCTTCCATCAGGGCCTTCATGGACAGGCGGATCTTGCCGCTGCGGTCCACCTCCAGCACCTTCACGCGCACCGTCTGGCCCTCCTTCAGCTCGTCGCTGACCTTCTCCACGCGGTGGGGCGCGATCTGCGAGATATGCACCAGGCCATCGGTGTTGCCGAGGATGCGTACGAAGGCGCCGAAATCCATCAGCTTGACGACCTTGCCCTCGTAGACCTTGCCGACCTCGACCTCGGCCACGATGTCGTTGATCATCTTCTTGGCAAGCTCACCGGCTTCCCCGGTGACGGCGAAGATCTTGATCGTGCCGTCGTCCTCGATATCGACCTTGGCACCCGATTCCTCGACGATACCGCGGATCACCTTGCCGCCGGCACCGATCACCTCCCGGATCTTGTCCGGATTGATCTTCATCGTGAACATGCGCGGCGCATGATCGGCGATGGCCGCGCGGGGTTCGGCGATACACTTGTTCATCTCGTCCAGGATATGCATGCGGCCGGCATGCGCCTGGGCCAGGGCCTCCTTCATGATCTCGCGGGTCAGGCCGCCGATCTTGATGTCCAGCTGCAGCGTGGTCACGCCCTCGCGGGTGCCGGCCACCTTGAAGTCCATGTCGCCGAGATGATCCTCGTCGCCCAGGATATCGGTCAGCACCGCATAGCCGTCCGGCTCCAGGATCAGGCCCATGGCCACGCCGGCCACGGCGGCCTTCACCGGCACGCCGGCATCCATCAGCGCCAGCGAGGTGCCGCACACCGAGGCCATCGACGAGGAACCGTTGGACTCCATGATCTCGGACACCGAGCGGATGGCGTAACCGAACGCCTCCTCGGACGGGATCACCGCCTCGATACCGCGGCGGGCGAGCCGGCCGTGGCCGATCTCGCGGCGACCCGGCGAGCCCATGCGGCGGCACTCACCGACGGAATACGGCGGGAAGTTGTAATGCAGCATGAAGCGCTGCTTGGCCACGCCCTCCAGGCTCTCGGTCAGCTGCATGTCGGACTCGGTGCCCAGCGTGATGGTGACCAGCGCCTGCGTCTCGCCGCGCGTGAACAGCGCCGAGCCATGCGTGCGCGGCAGCACCCCGACCTGGCAATCGATGGCGCGCACGTCGGTGGTCGAACGGCCGTCGATGCGGGGATTGCCGGCGATGATCGAACGGCGCACCACGTCCTTCTCCAGGCCCTTCAGGGCCGCGGCCACATCGTTGGAGGAATACTCGCCCGGATTCTCTCCCGTGCCGGCCAGCCTCTGCTGGGCCGCAAGACGGAAGGCCTCGATGCGCGCGGCGCGCTCGGACTTGTCCTTGATCGCGTAGGTGGCGCGCACCTCGTCCTCGAAGGCGGCCTTGACGGCGGCCTTGACGGCCTCGTCGCTGCCGGCCAGATCGATGGCCATCTTTTCCTTGCCGGCGGCGGCGACCAAAGCCTCGATGGCGTCGATGACCGGCCGGTAGCCCTCCTGGCCGAAGATGATCGCATCGATCATCTGCGCCTCGGAGAGCTCCTTGGCCTCGGACTCGATCATCAGCACCGCATCGCGCGTGCCGGCCACCACCAGGTCCAGCTTGGACTCCTTCATCTGCTCGTAGCTCGGGTTCAGCACGAACTCGCCGTTGATCAGGCCGACGCGCGAGGCGGCGATCGGCTCGGCGAACGGCACATCGGAGATGGCCAGTGCAGCGGAGACGCCGTTGATGGCGATGACATCGGGATTGGTCTCGTCGTCGGCGGAGATCACCGTGGCAATCACCTGGGTTTCATGGAAATAGCCCTTGGGGAACAGCGGGCGGATCGGTCGGTCGATCAGCCGGCTGGTCAGCGTTTCCTTCTCGGAGGGGCGCCCTTCGCGCTTGAAGAAGCCGCCGAGAAAGCGGCCGGCGGCGTAGGTCTTTTCCTGGTAGTGGACGGTTAGCGGCAGGAAGTCCACGCCCTGCATCGGGGCCTTGGCGGCGGTGGCAGCCACATGCACGACGACATCGCCGACCTGGGCCAGCACCGAACCGCCGGCCTGGCGGGCCATGCGTCCGGTTTCGAACGAAATCTCACGGCCGCCAACGGCCGCCTTGCTGGTTTTCACATCAAACATCTTGTATTACATCCTTCGCAGGATTCATGTCTCTGGCAGCGGAGAAAGCGAAGGAAAAAATCGAAGGGCGGTCCGCATGGGACCGCCCCTTATGCATCAGCGACGCAGGCCCAGCGTATCGATCAGCGTCCGATAACGGTTGAAATCGGTCGACTTCAGATAATTGAGCAGGGAGCGGCGGGAGCCCACCATCTTCAGCAGCCCGCGGCGCGAGTGGT
>DATLWN010000054.1:0-1527 GCA_035576305.1 Mariprofundaceae bacterium | reverse complement strand
GATCTCGGCCGACAGCGTCGAGGCACCGACCGCGCCCGGGGGCTGATCGCCTTCCATGATGACGCCGCTGGCCGTGATGATCCCGACCGCCGGCTCGGAATGCGCCGGTTCGACGGGACGGGTGTCTCGCAGGTAGTCCCGCCAGCGGACCCGCGGGATATCCTGGCCCGCGGCCAGGCCGAGCTTGCCGGCCACGTAGTCCTCGACGGTCTGCTCATCGGCCAGTTGGTCGACCCATTTCTCGGCCAGCGCCAGCTTCGCCAGGCTGCCGTCATGCTGCTGCAGGTGGGCGGGGAGATCGTCGAGCACCGCCTGCAGATGCGCCGGGTCGATGCCGCGCATCGCCCCGATGCTGCGCTTGTAGTCGTCCCAGAGCACCGACATCCAGGCCTGGTTCGCCTGCCGGTCGGCATCGGACATGTCGTTGCGCATGAACGGCTCCATCGCCGATTTGAACTTGCCGGCCCGGAACACGCGCACATTGATGCCGAGTTTGTCGATCGCGTCCTTGAAGTAGTCGCGGTACAGACCGAAGCCGGTCAGGCCGACCAGGCCCATCGGATGCAGGAACACCCGATCGGCCGATGCCGCCAGGTAATACTGGCCCTGCGTGTAATGATCGGCGTAGGCCACCACCGGCTTGCCGGATGCACGGAAATCCGTGATGGCCTGGCGGATCGCCTGCAGCTTGTCCAGCGAGGAACGCCCCATGTCCTGCAGATCCAGCACCATCAGCCGGATGCGCGCGTCGTCCTTGGCGGTACGGATGGCCCGGAGCAGGTCGCGCAGCCGCGTCTGCCTGGGTTCGGCGAAACTGATCGGCGTCAGGCCCGAACCGGGCACGGCCAGCTGCTCGACGATATCGCCCTTGGGATCGAGCACCAGCACCGCCTTGTCCGGCACCGCTTCGCGCTTGCTGAACATGGCGATGACCAGCAGCAGCACGATCAACAGGAACAGCCCGTTGACGACGAGGCGCCGGACCAGGTCCAGCGCGTTGAGCCAAGCCGAGAGCCGCCTGCCCATAAACACCTCCGTCCGACCATCATGGCCGCATCCCTGACCATAGCCCCCGATACGCGATGGCGTCCAGTTTCCCCATTGGCATTCGCCCATGGATGCCTAGAGTGCCCGCATGCACTCCGGCATCGACATGCAGCAGAGCGCCGTGCTGGCCCTGATCCAGGGGCTCACCGAGTTCTTGCCGATCTCCTCCACCGCCCACCTGGCCCTGGTGCCGCTGCTGACCGGCTGGCCGGACCAGGGTCTGGCCTTCGACTGCATCGTGCACCTGGGCACGCTGACGGCGGTCATCCTCTACTTCCGCACGGAGCTGGGCCGCATGGTCGCCGGTTTCGGGCGGACCCTCGCCGCCCGTTCGTGGCATGCCGATGCCGACGGGCGCATGGTCTGGTTCATCGGCCTGGCCACCATCCCGGTCGGCCTGGCGGGGTTGGCCTTCAAGCCGCTGGTCGAGCAGGCACTGCACTCCGAGGTGGTGATCGGCACGGCCTCGGTCGCCTTCGG
>DATLWN010000053.1:0-1678 GCA_035576305.1 Mariprofundaceae bacterium | reverse complement strand
TCGGCCCCGCGATCGGCCCCTGCTGCTATGCCGTCGGCAACGATACCGCCTGCCAGCTCGGCTACCCGGAGCCGGCCGGGGCCTTCCGCCGTATCGACGGGGTCATCCATGCCGACCTGGCCCTGCTCAACGCCGGCCAGCTCGCCGCCTGCGGCATTCCCGGGGATGCGATCGAGCATCTGGACGCCTGCACGGCCTGCCATCCTGAGCGATACTTCTCGCACCGGCGCGACCACGGACGCACCGGGCGGCACCTCGCCGTTGCTGCATGGCCGAGCTCCCCCTAGACTGCCGCCCCATGCAGCTCTCCCGTTTCCCGCGCTGGCTCACCTATGCCGCCGTCATCCTCGCCCTCGGCGCCTGTGCCAAGAGGGACTTCAAGATGACCACGCCCGAGGCCGACTACGAGAAGGCCAAGAAGATGGTGATGGAGCAGAAGGACTACAACACGGCGGCCTATTTCCTGGAGAAGTTCGCCTCGGAGCATCCGTACAGCCACTACACCACCCAGGCCGAGCTGCTGCGTGCCTACGCCGCCTACAAGGGCGACGAGCTGCCGCTGGCCGAGACCATCTGCGAGGAATTCATCCGCCGCCACCCCAGGCATCCGGATGTCGCCTACGCGGAATACCTGCTGGCCATGACCTACTATCAGGAGACCTCGAAGCCGGAGCGGGACCAGACGATGACCACGAAGGCCATCGACGCCTTCGAGCGCGTCATCGCCGAGCATCCGGGCACCGTGTACGCCAAGGATGCCGCCAGCCACCTGCAGCAGCTGTACAACAACCTGGCCAGTCACGAGGTGACGGTCGGAAAGTTCTATTTCGACCGCAAGCAATACGTGGCCGCCGCCAACCGCTTCCAGACGGTCATCCACTCCTATCAGACCACGCCGTCGATCGAGGAGGCGCTGTACTACCTCGCCGCCTCCTATGCGGCCCTTGGCCTGAAGGACGATGCGCGGCAGACGAGCATACTGCTTCGGTCCAACTACCCGCGGGGCAAGTGGAGTGCGAAGGCCAAGGCGTTTCTCTAATATCCGGCTCGCCGCCGCGCTGATGCTGGCGCTGGCCGTCCCGCTCGCGGGCTGCGCGGACACCCAGAAGGTCGAGATCCGGTCGGTGATGGACGCCCGCGACCAGGCCATCTGCCACAAGGACATCAGCGCCTACAGCAAACTGCTGTTGACGGGCTACCACGATCACGGCCAGAGCAAGGTCGACATCGTGGCGCAGATGATGGGCATGTTCGACCGCTTCGACCAGCTGGACATGCATTCCTTCGACCGCGTCATCCGCGTGCTGGACGCCACGCATGCCCAGTGCGAGCAGAGCTACCGCCTGCGCGTGCGCCGGCATCAGGTATGGCGCGAAATCGTCGAACGCGAACAGCTGCAGCTGCAGAAAACCGCCGACGGCTGGAAGATCAGCGCCGGGCTGTAGTCCGCCGTTTCGGCGCCGCTTTCGGCGTTGATTTCTTCGCAGCGCTCTTCGCAACCGCTTTCTCCGGCGCGAAATCATCGACGCGGATCACCTGCAGCGCCGCCTCCCGGAAATCGTCCAGAAGCTTGCGCTCGTCCGGCGTGATATGCCCCTCCTGTTCGATTGCCTGCAGCCACGCATCGTGCGGCATCTGGCCATCGGCGCGGATGTCCTCCCGGCGCAGACGGGCCTCG
>DATLWN010000052.1:0-1520 GCA_035576305.1 Mariprofundaceae bacterium | reverse complement strand
GTGGCCGGCCCCATCAGCGATAACCTGCAGTTGTTCCGCCGCCAGCAGGCGGCCGACATCCCCGGACTGTCGGAGCCGGAGGCGGTGCGCCATTTCGTGCGCCTGTCGCAGTGGAACCACAGCATCGAGACCGGCTTCTATCCGCTCGGCTCCTGTACGATGAAATTCAACCCGCGCGTCAATGAGCAGGTCGCGCGCCTGCCCGGGCTCGCCGATGTGCACCCGGATCAGCCGGAGGACACGGTGCAGGGCGTGCTGGCGCTGCTGTACGAGCTGCAGCAATGGCTGGGCGAGATCAGCGGCTTGCCGCACGTGACGCTGCAGCCGGCGGCCGGCGCCCATGGGGAGCTTGCCGGCATGATGATGATCCGTGCCTACCATGAGGCGCGCGGCGATACACGCCGCCGCACCGTGCTGGTGCCGGATTCGGCGCACGGCACCAACCCGGCCACCGCCAGCCTGTGCGGCATGCGCACCATCGAGCTGAAATCGGGCCCGGACGGGCGCATGGACCTGGATGTGCTCAAGGCGCACCTGAACGACGAGGTGGCGGCGCTGATGCTGACCAACCCGAACACCACCGGCATGTTCGAATCGGACATCGCCGAGATCTGCGAGCTGGTGCACGCCGCGGGCGGCATGGTCTACGGCGACGGCGCCAACCTGAATGCGCTGGTCGGCGTGGCCCGCCCCGGCGACATGGGCATCGACTGTCTGCACATCAACGTGCACAAGACCTTCTCCACGCCGCACGGCGGCGGCGGCCCGGGCGGCGGGCCTGTGGCCGTGAATGATGCCCTGGCCCCGTTCCTGCCGGTGCCACGCATCGAGCGCCACGGCGATGCCTACCGCCTGGTCCACGAGGCCGAGGCGAGCATCGGCGCCATGCTGGGTTCGCTCGGCCATACCGGGGTGCTGCTGCGCGCCGCCGCCTATATCGCCGCCTTCGGCCGCGACCACCTGCATCGGATCGCCGAGGATGCGGTGCTGAACGCCAACTACATGCTGGCGCGCCTGAAGGATGCCTACCACGTGCCGTTCCCCGGCCTGTGCAAGCACGAATGCCTGTTGACCGACGAGATCCAGAACCGGCACGGCATCAAGACACTGGACATCGCCAAACGGCTGATCGACCTCGGCTTCCATCCGATGACGGTCTATTTCCCGCTGATCGTGCACGGCGCGATGCTGATCGAGCCGACGGAGACCGAATCGAAGGCCACGCTGGACCACTTCTGCGACGCCATGCTGGAGATCGCCGCCCAGGTCGAGGCCGGCGAGGTCGAGCCGATGCACCAGGCGCCGACGCGGGCCTTCCGGGCGCGCCTGGACGAAACGATGGCGGCGCGCAAACCGGTGCTGACCTGGCCGTCACAAGCGTGAACCACCCCATAGACATACTCTGAACGTCAGAGCATCCCGCAGGCCATGGACGGCCTGCCAAAATCGGGCGCTGCAGGCGCCTGATTTTGTGAGCCAAGGCAAAACCGCGCTTTTGTCTTGGCGTACCGAGAAAACTA
>DATLWN010000051.1:0-1571 GCA_035576305.1 Mariprofundaceae bacterium | reverse complement strand
CCGCTTCAAGCTCGACACCCTGCGGCAGAAAACCGGGCCGTTCCCGGAGGATCCGGCGGGGCAGCAGGCCCTGTGGGACGGGCTGTATGACAAGTACGCCGATGTGCCCGTCATCCGGCGCATGCGCGGCCAATACCTGCTGTGCTACGAGATCGCCGCGGTCTCCCTGCTGCTGGTCGCCCCGATGCTGGTGCTGGTGCTGGTCAGCTGGTCATCGCCGGCCATCATCCTGGCCAGCCCCGGTTTTCTGATCGGGCAGTACATCATGTTCGTGGTGGCCGCCCGGCTTCTCGGCGACGATCTGGTCAAGGCCGTGCTCGCACTCGAGGCCCTGGGGGGATGAGCGGGTACGTGCTCGTCCCATGCGTGACATCGCCGGAGTGATGACGTAGATCACAGTTGGCGGCCGCGTCCGTTCCGTAACGTGCATACCTGTACAGGAGTGCACCATGTCCGGAAACCATCTGTTATCCTATCTGGGCCATATCCAGTGGCGCGCCGATTTTCACTGGTATTTCAGCCACCTGGACATCGCGCACCTGATCGGTATCTGGCAACAGGGCCAGCCGTTCAGCCATGATGACTGGATGAGCGTCGCCGCGCTGGGGGCAAGCTTCTCGGTGCTGCTCCTGCTCGCCTGCCTGCTGATCATCAGCTACCGGAACACGCTGTTCCGTGCCTGGCTGGATCACAAGCGCTCGCAGCTGACGCACCGGCCGCCGCGCGAGAGCCGCACCAAGATCGAGCCGAAGATCAACGGCTATCCGATGCTGCAGCAGGTCTACAACCTGCATCGCCTGGCGATGTACGACAACGCCCTGAGCAAGTACAAGATGGCCCTGCAGGCCGCGCCGTTCGACCTCAACACCTACCTGGTCGGCGTCAAGATCGTCTCCGAGATGGACACGCCCAACAAGGCGTTCGTGCAGTTCCTGGTGGAGGCCATGTACAACCTGCGCAGCAAGCACCCGGCGGTATGGAACGAGCTCGCCCGCTACGGCCAGGAGACGGCGCCGGCACTGGTGCTGTGGGAGCGTGCCGGCGAATCCTCCGGCGACGCCCGCGCCCTGGCGGCCGCCCAGCTGTCGTAACCGGGGCCTGAAGGCAGCCGCGCCGCCGCGGTTTCGTGCCCGAGATCATGATCCCGCATGTTTATGCGGGATTTTTCTTTCTATAACATAATGTTATTTTATTAAATTCATCCATCGGTTTAATCGGATGTGCATGCGTCAATACCGCCGCGGCCTGCTATGATGGGGGTGTTTGGCGGAGGTCGGCATGCACATCGGGATCCCCAAGGAGATCAAGAACCGCGAGCGGCGGGTGGCCATGACCCCGGAGCACGTGTGCATCCTGGGCGCGGCCGGGCATGCGCTGCGGGTGCAGCAGGGCGCCGGCATCGGCGCGGGCTTCGCCGACGAGGCCTACCGCCAGGCCGGGGCGGAGTTGGTGGCCACGGCGGCCGAGGCCTGGGATGCGGAGCTTGTGGTCAAGGTCAAGGAGCCGCTGCCCGAGGAGCATGCGTTCCTGCACCCGGGCCTGACCCTGTTCACCTACCTGCATCTGGCGGC